>NZ_LKCP01000060.1:0-77924 GCF_001518755.1 Bacillus sp. AM 13(2015)
TACACTTTAATGCGCAGAGAACTCGAATCGGTGAGAGGAAAAAGACTGCCAGATCTTAAGATCTGGCAGCCTGCTGATTAAAGGGAGACAGGGACAGTAGACATAGAGAAAAATTCCTCATATAAGGCTTGAACAGCTTCTTTTTCTTGAGCCGCTTTGACGCCAAACATCATGCTGACCTCTGAAGAACCTTGATTGATCATTTCAATATTGACCTTCGCTTTTGACAGCGCTTTTGCCGCTCTTGCTGTTGTGCCAACATTATGACGCATCGCTTCTCCTACAACCATAATCAGCGAGAGATTCCGCTCTAAAACGACCTCATCTGCATCAAGCACGAGCTTTAAGCGGTCTAGCAGCTCTTCTTCAATATGCTGCTCCTCCAGCTGATCCTGCCGTAAAATAATGGTCATATCGTCAATGCCAGAAGGAACATGCTCATACGTAAGCCCATATTCCTCTAGTGTTTGCAGCACCTTACGTCCAAAACCGACTTCTCTGTTCATCAAATATTTACTAATGTAAATACTGCAAAATCCATTGTCTGAAGCGATTCCAACAACAGGTCCATTTGTATGGTCCCGCTGATTCACGATTTTTGTACCCTTTGCCGACGGGTTATTGGTGTTTTTAATCTGAACTGGAATGCCTGCACGGAAGGCCGGAATAAGTGCTTCATCATGGAACACAGAAAAACCAGCATAAGACAGCTCGCGCATTTCCCGGTATGTCAGCTCTGTAATCTCTTTCGGTTCATGAACGATCGTTGGATTGACAGCATAGACAGCATCCACATCTGTAAAGTTTTCATACACATCTGCCTTTAGACCGTTTGCCAAAATGGAGCCGGTAATATCGGAGCCACTTCGCGAAAAGGTGACGATGTCTCCTGTTAGGCTAAAGCCAAAAAAGCCAGGGAATATAATAATGCCAGAGCGCTCTCTTAATTTGTACAAATGATCATATGACTCCGGCAGGACTTGCGCTTGGCCAGGCTCATCGCTCACAAACAAACCAGCTTCCTTTGGATTCACATAATGAGCTTCAACACCCTGGTGGCGGAAATAGGCAGCAATGAGCTTAGCGTTATTGTCTTCACCGCTTGCTTTAATGGCATCAAGATAGCACTCAGGGCGGGATGAATCAGCCTGTAATAATGTGTCGAGATCTTGCCTGATGGTATCGATAATGTCTTGACCTAATCCGAGTTCATCCGCTATTGAGGCATATCTCTCGATGACGGCTTCCTTTAAATCATGTGCTTCGCCTAAACGTAAATATTGTTCACCACAGCTAATTAATAGATCGGTGACCTTCGTATCCGTTGAATGCCGTTTTCCTGGTGCGGAAACAACGACTGCTTTTCGAGCTGGATCTGCTGTTACAATGTCAAATACCTTTTGCAGCTGCTTGCCAGATGCAAGTGAACTGCCACCAAATTTCACGACCTTCAATGCATACATCTCCTATAGTAAAAATTTTCTCACAAATTGAATAGTTCCTATTATCAACTCTTTTCTTTAAATTATCAAGGTTTTTCTTTTCTAGAAATACAAATGTATTTACAGAGAGGACGGTGCTGTATGATGATATGAAAAAAGAGCCGGCCATAAGCCGAGCTCTTTTTCTTATGAAGAAGAGGAGGAGGAAGATATCTCCTGCTTCATCACTTTGTTATCACGTTTTGCCTTTAAGAAAAAGGAGAGGATGAGTCCAATGACTGCAATCAGACCAGAAATGAAAAATGACGTATTCATTCCATGAACGGCTGATTTTAATGGATTGGCCAATTCTGCATTTGCAGCAGAGCTGCTCATGATGGAAACAAGCACAGCCGTTCCAATGGAACCGCCTACTTGTCTCATCGTGTTATTCATCGCTGTCCCATGCGGGATCAAATGAGGCGGTAATGCGTTAATACCTGCCGTTGTCAGCGGCATCATGATCATCCCAACCCCGATTAAGCGAAGCGTATAGGCGACCGTAATGAGAGCGATCGATGAATCAAGGGTGAGCAGCATAAATGGCAGGGTGGTAACGGTGAGGATCGTAAATCCGCCTAATGCCAGCCCTCTTCCGCCGACTTTATCAAAAATCCGTCCAATAATCGGTGACAGGAGTCCCATGAAGAGAGCACCCGGCAATAAGATCAGCCCTGTATCAAGTGCAGACAGCCCTCTGACATTCTGCGTATAAAGCGGCAGAATCGTCTCTGTACCAATCAATAAAGCAAAGACAAGCATCCCGAGGAAAGTTGTTAAGCTAAAGATCGCAAATTTAAATACGCCAAACTCAAGCATCGGTCTTGTTAAGTTCGACTGGCGCAGGATAAAGAAGAACAAGCTCACGGCGCCGACAATCAGCGAAATGAGAACAGTTGCACTCGTCCATCCATATGTGCCGACACTAGAAAATCCGTAAAGCAGCCCGCCGAAACCGAAGGACGACAAGATGACAGATAACACATCAATACGTGTCTCTCTTTGCTGCGTCACATTTTTCATTAAGAAGAAAGCAAGAATGAGATCAATGATACCGATTGGCAGAACAATATAAAACAGAGCCTTCCAGCTGAAGGAATCGACAATCCAGCCGCCAAGTGTTGGTCCAAGCGCTGGTGCGAACGAAATGACAAGTCCGACCATGCCCATTGCCTGTCCGCGTTTTTCTTTCGGGAAAATGGTTAAAAAGATCGTTTGCATCAGCGGCATTAAAATCCCTGCGCCGGCTGCCTGTACGATACGCGCTGCAAGTAACACCGGGAAATTCGTTGCAAATGAAGCAAGAATTGTACCGGCTGTAAAGATGCTAAGTGCCGTTAAAACTAAAGAACGGCTCGAAAATTTCTCAATTAAGAAAGCCGTTATCGGGATGAGAATCCCGTTTGTCAGCATAAAGGCTGTTGTAAGCCACTGTCCTTTGCTGACCTCAATATTGAAGTCCTCCATGATATGTGGGATCGCTGGAATAAGAAGCGTTTGGTTTAATATCGCGACGAATGCCCCAACGAGAAAAATCCCAACAATCACAGATCGATTGTAAGATGTTGTTGATTGGTTCATGTTATCCCTTCTTTATCTATAAAATGATGCTTTTCAGCTGTGACACGTTTTGTGATAAAACGCTGTTTTTGCCTAAATAATCGAGCAGTGAGCTGATTAAAAAGGTTCTCGGTTGGTCCTTTGATAATTCCTGATTGAGCAGCTCATACGCAGAGAGGAGATCATCTTTTTCTTCTCCGTTTGGCCATGAGTGAAGCTCTTGTTTGATCTTTGTTAAGTACGAATTGACAAGTTTTTCTTCGTCATATTCGTCCTGTGAGGAAAGCAAATAAGAGTTCATCAGCTCGTCTGTTAACACAGGTTCAATGGAACAAGGCTTTTTCGATACACGATCCATTACACCGATGATCATTTCGGCAGCAATTTCTAATTGGATGTTTTTTTGCTCAATCGCCAGCATTAAGATGAATTCTCTCATTAATCCATTGAGAACAATCACTAAATCCCAGACATATGGAGCGACAGATTCACCATACGTACTTAAAATAATGTCTCTGTGCCGCTGCATGATAATGGAGCGTGTTTCACGTAAATGCTTAATGACAATGGGCGAATGCTGAGAAAAAGCTTCAAAGGACAGCATGTTCAAAAATTTATGATTCTCTTTAAACTCTTCAAGCTCAAGCTTGATCTTCTTTGTGAATTTTTCCTTTTTGGACAGCGTCGTTTCTGAATGAATGATGCGGGAAATCTCTCTCATTTTGCGCTGATTGTATTTAATCAGTTCTAATAGAAGAGCTTCCTTTGAATCAAACAGTTTATAAATAGACGCTTTGGATATTTTACAGGCATCGGCAATTGACTGCATGGAGACACTCATATAGCCTTTTTGAGAAAACAATTTCTTCGAAACCCGCAAAATCTCTTCTTGCTTTTCGTTCATCTTCTTAAGTCCTTTCCGAATCGGCAAAACCATATGGTCACAATGGAAACCGAGTGGTCACTTTGGCTATCATAACAAAACCAATGCCTTAAGACAAGAAAATGAACTTAAAAAATACCCGTCTGTATGACAGGTACTTTACCCTTCCGCATGTGCGACATATATTTTTGTTTTGCCGTGAAGTTCAACGACCAAAAGGTCTTCTCTCTCCTTCACAGAGTAAATAGCGGTCCCTTTTTGCAGCCTAGAAGCTGTACCATGTTCAAAATTTTTGGCGGCTGTTTTCTGAATGACACCTACTTGCTGATGTTTTGTGACGTGTAAGGATGTCGTCCAATCTACATTTGTTTCATACACGGTTCCTTCCCATTGAAATAAATCTGCCTGCTGATCCATAGCTAATAACTCTTCCGCACTAGGTGGTTTTGACTGGGAATGATATTGGACTGACTGGCAGGCGCATAAGGAAAACGTGAGCAGCAAGAGCAATAAACTAAACCATATGTTACGTATCAAAAAAGGTTCCTTCCCTTCAATACAGCGTCTCTTAAGTAATGGACGTGAATGAAGTTAAATCGTTACATGCCTAGTCAGTTCATGAGTTTTAGGTGAATGAGATTGTATGTTGGCACAAAATACGATACATTTATCGTATGACGAATCCAAACCATCCAAACAAAGAAGATATGAGACTGATTTCTGTGCTGCACGCATTGGCTGATCCAATCCGGTTAGAAATTGTCCGCTGCTTGGCAGAAGCGGGGGAGAGGACATGCGGCACGTATGAGATGAATATTGCCAAATCCACGCTTTCCCATCACTTCAAAGTGCTGAGGGAGGCAGGCGTCGTGAAAGTGAGAATTGACGGGAAGCACCGTTACTATTCTTTAAGAAAAGAAGACATCGAGACCGCTTTTCCTGGACTCATGTCATCGATTCTAGCTGTAGATAAAAAGCGGTGGTAAGCCAGCTGTCTATAAAGAGCAGCTGGCTGTTTTATTTCCCGAAAATGGCATCATACAGCCTTTTCACTGCCGGCTGAATATCCTCTCGCCTCATATGTGAGAAGCCGAGGACTAGCGGAACAAAGCCTGGCTGATGCCCCGGCAATTGCTCATCAAGGGTAAACCGATCCATACCGTACATTTTCAGCTTCCTTTCTTTCGCTCGCTGTAAAATCTCATGCTGCGTCCGATTTGAGCGGAACTCTGCGATAAAATGAAGCCCGGCATTTTCTCCAATAATCCGCACATTGTCAGCAAAAACCATATTGAGCTCTTCAATGAGCTGCTTCCGTTTTTCCTCATATAAACCATTCATGCGTTTAATATGCCGTTGATACGCCCCATCTTTTATAAAATGAAGAAGGGTGTATTGTGTAAAAAGATTAGCAGTTTGAATGAAAAAATGCTGTTCCTCCTTATATCGTCTTAATAAATGCTGAGGCAGCACCATATAGCTTAGCCGCAAGCCGGGCAGCAATGATTTTGAAAAGGTGCCCATATAAATGACTTTGTCATATCGATCGAGACTTTGCAGCGCTGGAATGCTGTCTGTGCCATATTTAAATTCACTGTCATAATCATCCTCAATGATATAACGATCTGGCTGATCAGCTGCCCAGTTTAACAGCTGAATGCGCCGGGAAATCGGCATAATCACCCCTGTTGGAAATTGATGTGAAGGGGTGATGATCAATACATTCGGCTGTTTCTTATAAATGTCGTTCATCCGCACACCTTTTTGATCAATGCCAATCGTTTCAATTTGATGATGATTGTTTTTCAGCATTTGATACAGCCGGCGGTAGCCAGGGTTTTCTAGCCCGTATACTTGATCGGCTGGAAGAATGCTTGATAACGAATGGATCAGTGACTGTGTGCCTGCACTTAAAATGAGCTGTTCTGGATAGCATTTGACTCCTCTCGCAAGTCCGATCAGCCGGGCAATCGTTTCCCTGAGCTCATACACACCTTGTGGATGCGGAAGCTCACCGAAGGCATCTTGGTGGAGATGGATCGCCTTTTGTTCGCTTTTTAGCCAGCTTTTAAATGGGAAGTTCGCTGTATCGACGGAGATATGTGAAAAAGAATACCAGTCGTCTCGTGCAATCGGTTCTTCCTTTAAATCTACAGGAAGAGAAGAGGGTTTTAGCTGACCAGATTCATGAAACGTTTCTAGTGACTCCACGAAAAAACCTTTGCGCTCAACCGAGTATAAATACCCCTCGGCAAGCAGCTGCTGATAGGCGCCATTCACTGAATTAACGCTGACGTTTAATGTATCGGCTAACTCTCGTTTGGACGGTAATTGATCGTGTGGCTGCAAGTTGCGATTTAAGATTTCTTCTTTGATTTTCATATAAATTTGATGATAAATATATCCGTTTTGCCCTGTTTGATCTAGTTGAATTGTCAGCATCTCACCATTCCATCCTCTCTGGTACCATGAAAAAAATGATATTGGTACTTTCTATCATACCAAAAAATATTCAGAATAATAAAAAAGGATATAAAGGGGATGGATGACAATGAGTCAAACGACAACAAACCGTTTTTCAACTGAAGAATGGCAGGGGAAAAGAGATCAATACGTCGCAAGAGGCGTGAGTAATGGCAACCGTCATCTTGCAGCGAAGGGGAAAGGAGCCGAGCTGTTCGATATTGATGGGAAGCGATTTATCGATTTTGCAGGCGCCATTGGCACATTAAACGTAGGACATTCACATCCAAAGGTGGTGGAAGCGGTCAAAGCACAGGCAGAGAGCCTGATTCATCCAGGTTTTAACGTGATGATGTACGAATCGTATATCGAATTGGCAGAGAAGCTTTGCCGCCTCACACCAGGAGACCATGATAAGAAAGCCATTTTCCTTAATTCAGGTGCAGAAGCTGTTGAAAATGCCGTGAAAATAGCCCGTAAATATACGAAAAGACAGGCCGTTGTGTCGTTTACAAGAGGTTTTCACGGCAGAACGAATATGACAATGAGCATGACGAGCAAGGTCAAGCCATATAAATTTGGCTTCGGACCATTCGCATCTGAGGTGTACCAAGCACCGTACCCTTATTACTATCAAAAGCCTGAAGGATTAAGTGATGCCGCGTACGATGAGTACATCATTGATCAATTCAATCAATTCTTCGTCGCAGCCGTTGCACCAGAAACCGTTGCTTGTGTGGTCATGGAACCAGTCCAAGGGGAGGGCGGATTCATTGTGCCATCGAAGCGTTTCGTTCAGCATGTTGCATCATTCTGTCAGCAGCACGGGATTGTCTTTGTTGCAGATGAAATCCAAACCGGTTTTGCGAGAACAGGGAAATACTTTGCGATTGAGCACTTTGATGTGGTGCCGGACTTAATTACTGTGTCAAAATCTCTTGCAGCTGGCTTGCCGCTGAGTGGTGTCGTTGGTAGAAAAGAAATGCTTGATGCGGCAGATCCAGGGGAGCTCGGGGGAACATATGCAGGAAGTCCGTTAGGCTGTGTAGCAGCAATGGCTGTTCTTGATATCATTGAAACTGAACAATTGAATCAACGTTCTGAACACATTGGACAAGTCATTGAGGACAAAGCCAATGAATGGAGAACAGCGTATCCATTCATTGGGGAAGTACGCCGATTAGGGGCAATGGCGGCCATTGAAATTGTAGAAGATCAAACAACACGTACACCGGATAAGAAAACAGCCGCAGCGATTGCAGCATATGCAAATGAGCACGGGCTGCTTCTTTTAACGGCAGGGATTAATGGGAATATCATTCGCTTTTTAACACCACTTGTCATCACAGATGAGCTGCTTCACGAAGGACTAGGGATCATCGAGGACGCCTTCAAAGCACGCTAAACAACAAAGGGGGATGGTTGTATGCAAAAACAACAAATGGCAAAAACGATGTCGCAGTCAGACGTGCTGTTTTTGTCCATTGGTGCAATGCTTGGCTGGGGCTGGGTTGTACTTCGGGAGATTGGATTTTAACAGCGGGCTTTTTAGGCAGTGTGATTGCTTTCGTTATAGGCGGTATTCTCGTCATCTTTATTGGACTTACGTATGCTGAGCTTTCGTCTGCGATTCCAGAGACAGGCGGAGGGCTCGTCTTTGTCCAACGGGCATTTGGGATGAAAGCAGCGTTCGTCTCAGCATGGGGCGTATTGTTTGGTTATGTGTCTGTGATTACGTTTGAAGCTGTCGCCTTGCCGACCGTCATTGATTATGTGATTCCAACACAGCATGCTGGCTTTCTATGGAATATAGGGGGCTGGGACGTGTATTTCACGTGGGTATTGATTGGATCTGGCGGTGCATTGTTTTTAACAGCGCTGAATTACATTGGGGCGAAGCCTGCTGCCATTTTTCAATCCGTGTTCACAGTGGCGATTATTCTGACAGGTTTTCTCCTTTTAGGCGGCGCAACATTTAATGGAGATTTTGCAAACCTTGAGCCTATGTTTCAAGGCGGGGCTGGTGGTCTCATGGCGGTATTAGTCATGATTCCCTTTTTATTCGTTGGGTTTGATGTCATTCCACAAGTAGCAGCGGAAATTCATGCACCAAAGAAAATCATTGGGAGAATCTTGATTATTTCTATCGTAAGCGCGGTCGTTTTTTATCTGCTTATTGTCTTTGGGGTAGCTGCTGGAATGTCAAAAGGACAGCTTGAAGCCTCTTCATTAGCGACAGCAGATGCCATGGTTCAGCTTCTCGGTCATCAAGCATTTGGAACAGTGTTGGTTATTGGCGGTGTAGCAGGGATTGTGACAAGCTGGAACGCTTTTATCATCGGGGCAAGCCGTATCCTATATGCCATGGCGGAAAGAGGCATGATTTCCAAATGGTTTGCGTATATTCATCCAAAGTATAAAACACCGACAAATGCGATTTTGTTTCTTGGGGCATTGGCCTTTTTTGCTCCATTATTAGGCCGTCCTGCCCTCGTGTGGATTGTGAATGCGGGCGGTGTCGGAATCATCGTTGGATACTTAATTGTATCCATCGCCTTTATGAGACTTCGCAAAATAGAACCCGAGCTTGAGCGTCCATACCGCATTAAATATTGGCGAACGACAGGCGTTCTAGCCATTGGACTGAGTCTTCTTTTTCTTTCATTTTACTTTCCAGGAATGCCGGCCTCCTTATCATGGCCAGGTGAATGGATTTTGCTTTTAGGTTGGGTACTCATTGGGTATATACTATATGTAATGAATCCAAGAACGAAGGAGACGGTAGAGCATGACAAACGAACTCAAAGTGTATAATCCTGCAACAGGAGAAGAAATTGCTTCAGTTGCTCAGCATACAAAAGAACAGATCGAAGACGCAATTTCCCGCTCACATAAAGCATTCAAAGCATGGGCCAAAACGTCAGCGCATGAGCGTGCCAATATCATTCGCAAGTGGTTTGATCTGATGATTGAACATAAAGAAAGGCTTGCGAAAATCATTACAGAAGAAAACGGGAAGCCGTATCAAGAAGCATTAGGGGAAATCGTCTATGCGGCTGGTTATATTGAATGGTACGCGGAGGAAGCAAAGCGAATCTACGGCAGAACCATCCCATCACATACGACAAGTAAACGCCTTTTCGTCACAAAACAGCCAGTTGGTCCTGTTGCTGCCATTACTCCGTGGAATTTCCCTGCGGCGATGATTACGAGAAAGGCAGCCCCAGCGCTTGCAGCAGGCTGTACGTTTATTGTAAAACCTGCTGAAGACACACCGCTGACAGCTATTGAACTAGTAAAATTAGGTCATGAAGCTGGTATTCCAGAGGATGCATTGCAATGGGTTGTCGGAGATGGCAAAGAAGTGGGTGAAATCTTCACAGATAGTCCATTGATTCGAAAAATCACGTTTACAGGCTCAACGCCCGTCGGAAAGCATTTGATCAAAAACAGTGCGAGTACAGTGAAGCATGTATCAATGGAGCTTGGCGGCCATGCCCCGCTTATCGTAGACAAGGACGCAAATCTTGAGTTAGCTGTCAAACAAGCAGTGGCGTCTAAGTTCCGTAATGCAGGACAAACCTGCGTCTGTGCCAACCGCTTAATTGTGCATGAAGACATTCATGAAGCATTTGCGCAAAGGTTCAGCAAAGAAGTAGAAAAGCTGAAAGTGGGAAATGGCTTTGAAGAAGGCACATCTATCGGTCCAATTATCAACAAGCGCGGCTTTGATAAAATTGTCGGCCAAATTCAAGATGCAGTGGATAAAGGGGCGAAAGTTCTTGTTGGCGGCGATACGCATTTCGACGATGACAAATCATATTATTTTGTCCAGCCAACGGTTCTTACACATGTGGACACTTCAATGAACATTATGCATGAAGAGACCTTTGGTCCAGTGGCGCCGATTACAACATTCAAAACGTTAGACGAGGCAATTGAATTAGCCAACGATACACCTTTTGGCCTTGCAGCTTATTTCTTTACAGAAAATTATCGGAACGGGCTCTACATTTCCGAACATCTCGATTATGGAATTATTGGCTGGAATGATGGCGGTCCATCAGCTGTCCAAGCACCGTTCGGCGGTATGAAAGAGAGCGGGATAGGGCGAGAAGGCGGAATCGAAGGAATCGAACCATATTTAGAAACAAAATATGTATCTATTGGTTTAGACGAATAAACGTGAAAAAGACTGTCTGAGGAATCTCAGCAGTCTTTTTTATGTTATACAGCCGGCGGGAAAAGCTGGTCCACCGTTTCTTTCGTTTCTTTCAGAATTTCATGTATGTAATCTGCAGATGCCTGTTCCATACTGCTGAACAAAAGCCGTTCGACAGGCTGAACCCCAATAAGATTAAAGACTTCTGTATCCGTTGTCATGTGATGAGAGGAGGAGAAGCTCATATTGGAATCAAGAAAATTCCTCGGGGCATCGTGCGTGTTGATAATGACCCCTTTTTTGTGCCGAAGTAAATTTTCAATCACTCCATGCTCATTCTTTTGATAAGCAAAGCCCTCAGAAAAGACGCGCTCTACATAGCCCTTTAGCATAGCTGGCAAGCCTGTCCACCATATTGGAAAAATAAACGTCAGCACATCCGCTTGCTGAATCAGCTTCTGCTCTCTTTGAATGTCGATCGGGACATCACCGCATTTGATCGCAGCCTTTTCTGCAATGGTGAGCTCTGGCGAAAAACCTAGGGCATAGACATCACGAACAGTCACTTTATGACCATTGTTCAATAGAGTGCTCACAACAAGATCTAATAAGGTTTGATTTAAGCTTTGCTGGGGATGAGCAAAAATGATTACATGGTTCATCTCATAGCCTCCTATGTGGTCATCTGTCTCATTATGGCATGTGGATTTATCCTATTCAATCCTATATTGGTAATAACAAGTTGGGAAAATGGAAAATAATTGATTTTTAAATGTGTAAAGGAAGAAAAAGCGATCGTTTCTAAGAAAACGATCGCTCATACAGCTTTTATTTTTTTCTAAAAGCAAGTCCCAGTGCAATCAGTGCCACGACTAGAGCAGCAATGGACAGACCAAGGACAAGTGGTGAGGAAGAAGCAGAGGCTGTTTCAGAGGCCTTCTCTTCTTTGGGTTTTTCTTGACCATGTGAATCCGTTACGGTATTAGATGCCACAATGTTTGTGATGGAATGAGGTTTATCAGCATCTTTATCGCCAGTCCATTCAACGACTGTTCCATCCTTATAATATTGATACGCATCCCATGCAGCTTCACCAGCTTTTTCAGGGTTTTTCGCTACAAAAACGAATTGCTGAAATTGTCCAGCAAGCACACCTTTACCAGTTGCCTCCCAAGTCACTCTTGTCACCTTGCCATCTTTCTCTTCAGTTGACGTTTTCCAGCCAGGTACAGGCTCATATTGCTGGAATTCTACGCCTTTAGGAATTGTCACGACAACCTTAGTCGTTGGACTGTCACTTTCAGAAGGAACCTTTAATGTATAGGTCTCCCAAGCATTTGTCGCAGACGTATCAGGCTTGACTGTTACGTGCGCACTCACAGGAATCGCCAATAAAAATGAAGCGAGAAGCATTGGTAATAAAGCTTTAACGTATTTTTTCATATGTGATGAACTCCTTTTAGTTTCTTCTAATAAAGGTGGTATCGATATTCTCAAAAGAACCAGTTAACGCATGGATTTCAATTTTCCATGTGCCTTTTTCATTTAATAAGAGATTTTCAGCAGAGAAATGACCGTTTTTTAATCGTTTCAGCTGAAATTCACTTGGTGTCTCATCACCGAATAAAGCCACCTTATGAATCTTGGCTGTCACAGATTGAATATCAGTCATCGTTTCACCATTCTTCTTTGTAAATGCCACTTCGAATGAGTTTTTCCCCGGGGCATTCGGGGTAATGCTCAAGGACACAATGTCACGATGCTCGACCTGATTTGCGCCAAAGAAAGGCTCAGGTGCAGGCGGAGGAGGGCTCGGAATATTAGTAAAGACAGCCGTTAATAACAAAATGGCGATCCCGATCATCCATTCAGCTCGTAAGGAAAAGCTGCGTTTCTGCTTTTTTTCCCATCTCAGCATCAAGTAATGCATAAGTCCAAGCAGGCCCATGATGATAAATAAACCAAGCTTGATTAAAAAGGTGCGTCCGTATGCTGATTGGAAAAGAGCGTCAAACGATTGCAAAATAAAGATGGCATTCACAAATCCTGAAAACACAATAAGTCCAACAGAGAGCAGTGCCCAAGGATGAAATGCTGCGAGCGTATTCCGTATGAGCGGCTCATCTTCATTTGGCAGTTTCTTCATCAAAAGAAGGACAATGGCTGTTAAACCACCGACCCAAATCGAAGCAGAGACGAGATGGATGAAATCAAGTGATGTTGTGAGTATTTTATTGTCTGTTGCGGCTGGATGTCCGATTTGTGCTTTCAGCCAAAGCAGCACTGTGAAGAGAAGCAGTGGAAACAGCCAAACACGAAAAGAAGAGAAGTCCCCTTTTCTCATCGCCACAATTGTCCAGATGGTGAGAAGTACAAATGACGCCATAAGCATCATCCACAGACTACCGCCAGAAGTGGACGCAATCGTTTCTTGTAAAAGCGAAGGCTGAAATGCCCCAAAAAAGGACACGTCTGCCGCTGATTTTGTCTGAATCGGCAGCTGGAACACAAGTGCTCCACCCATCATGATCAATGACAATGTCAAAAGCCGCTTCATTCGTTTCGCCAATACAGGTGAAATCGCTGCCCTGAACCAAAGCAGTCCAAACAAAATGGTGCCAAGGAATAAGCTGAATGACGTATAAAGAAAGGCTTTATCAATAGTTGAAGCCACATCAATGGATTCATCCGTCTGACCTTGCTCTAATTGGTCAAAACCGCCAGCCGCTTTTCCAATACTAAACGGAATCATGCCAGAGACAGAGTGTCCGTCCGCTGATACCGCATTCCACTGAATGGTGTAAATCCCTTTAGGTAAATTCTTTTTTAAAGCCGCTTCCATGATCTTTTGATCTTTAATGACCGTATCTCCTTTATCCACACGATCACCTTTTGCATTTAGCACCTTAATGGCATGAAACCCGCTTTCAATTCCTTCACTAAATGTGATCGAGACTGAAGGAGGCTGCTGATCCAGCTCTTCATTTGCCGCTGGGTTCGAGCTCACGACGTATGCGTGAGCAAATGCTTCCTTTGGAATGAAAAAAGCGAACATGACCATAAGAAGCAGAAGCCACTGACTATTTTTAAACAAAGTGAATAACCGCCTTTCTACCTATGAAAATGTCTCATGTATCAGAAAGAAAGCGGCAGTAAACTGTGAGTCACAGAAAAAACCGCTCCTTCTATTGTACCGCCCTCTCTAAAAGGTAAACGAAACAAATAGCAAGATGGTTCACTTTTTCTGTGTCATGTCTGCGCAGACATTTCTTAATTGAATAGGTTTGATCAATTATAAGCCTATTCGATTTAAGAAGAGGAAACAAGAAGTGACCATTTGAAAGTTGTGAAATTCCCATGAATTTTGCGTGAAAACAACGGCATATCAAGCTTTCCACCCATTATATGTTGAGATCTGACAGAGAATTCACATCATTTTTCAATTTTGTCACACACGATGTGACAAAGTGACATTTAGTTTCAATTGATGAGAAAGTGAAAGCGTTTTACGATAGGTATAAGGGCTTCACTGAATCCTGTTCTTATATCTTTTGACCTATAAAGCCCTAAATAAAGGGAGAGAAGAAAGGAGTTTTCATAGATGCAGGAAAAAAGCGGATTTCGCGTAAAAGTACAGCGCTTTGGAAGCTATTTAAGCGGTATGATCATGCCGAATATTGGAGCGTTTATCGCTTGGGGACTCATCACTGCATTGTTCATTCCAAGTGGTTATTTTCCAAATGAACAATTAAATACACTCGTTGGTCCAATGATCAACTACTTGCTGCCGCTCTTAATCGGTTACACAGGCGGTAAGCTCGTATATGACCATCGAGGCGGGGTACTCGGTGCCACCGCTACGATTGGGGTTATTGTCGGTTCGGACATCCCAATGTTTTTAGGTGCGATGATCATGGGACCGCTTGGCGGTTATCTCATTAAGAAAATTGACCAGCTGTTTAAAGACCGAATCAGATCAGGTTTTGAAATGCTGATTAATAATTTTAGTGCTGGTATTCTAGGTGCCATTTTAGTCGCCATTGCTTTCTACGCCATCGGCCCAGTGGTACTAGGTTTAAATAAAGCCCTTGCGGCAGGTGTAGATATTATTGTCAATGCACATTTGCTTCCGCTGGCAAGTATCTTCATTGAACCAGCAAAAGTATTGTTCTTAAACAATGCAATTAACCAAGGAATTTTAGGTCCATTAGGGGTGGAGCAAGCGGCGAAGACAGGCCAGTCCGTTCTGTTCTTGCTTGAAACAAACCCAGGACCAGGTCTCGGTGTTCTTCTGGCCTACATGTTCTTTGGAAGAGGGACAGCAAAGCAGTCTGCACCGGGTGCGATTGTCATTCAATTCTTAGGGGGAATCCATGAGATTTACTTCCCATACATCTTAATGAAGCCAAAGCTCATTTTAGCGGTAATTGCTGGGGGAGCAAGCGGCGTTCTAACTTTTACACTGTTAAATGCGGGCCTAAAGGCTGTACCGTCTCCAGGAAGTATCATCGCTCTTATGCTCATGTCACCAAAAGGCGGCCATCTTGCCGTTCTAGCAGGTGTTGTCGTGGCAGCGGTCGTATCATTCCTTGTCGCTTCTGTCATTTTGAAAGCGTCTAAAGCAGTGGATGAAGACTTAACAGCAGCAACAGAAAAAATGCAAGACATGAAAGGCAAGAAAAGTGCAGCAGCAGCTGCTCTTACAGCACAAAAAGAAGGTGCTGAAGCAAATGAACAAGCAGCATCTCCAGATGAGATCAATCCAGATGACGTGAACAAAATCATCTTTGCCTGTGATGCAGGAATGGGCTCAAGTGCGATGGGCGCATCCGTTTTAAAAAATAAAGTCAAAAAGGCAGAGCTTGATATTGATGTGACAAATACATCCATCAGCAACATTCCAGATGATGCCGATGTAGTCTTTACTCATAAAGATTTAACAGATAGAGCGAAGGCAAAACTGCCAGGAGCTGTGCATATTTCAGTTGATAATTTCTTAAACAGTCCGAAATACGATGAGCTGATTGAGAAATTGAAAAAATAACATGACGAAACGGGTTGAGTCCAATTTTTCTAATTGAACTCCCCGTTTTGGTTGTTTTCTGATTTTCCATTCTAAAAAAGGTGTGTGATCTTTCATGAAACAAGTACTTTCAAAAGACAATATTTTTCTAAACGAACAAGCGGGCTCTAAAGAAGAAGCCATTAAAAAAGCAGGCGAAGTCTTAGTGGCAAAAGGTTATGTCACAAGTGATTATGTGGACAAAATGTTTGAAAGAGAACATATTTCTTCTACATTTATGGGCAACGGAATTGCCATTCCTCATGGAACAGAGGATGCGAAAGCGGCTGTCCTTCATTCAGGGATTTCCATTATCCAAATTCCAGACGGCGTTGAATACGGCGAAGGAAATGTTGCCAAAGTCGTATTTGGCATCGCTGGTAAAAACAATGAACATCTCGATATTCTTTCTCAAATTGCGATTGTCTGTTCAGAAGAAGAAAACGTAGAGCGTATCATTCATGCAAAGGATCAGGATGAACTGATCGCCATCTTTAACGAGGTGAACTAACATGAAGGCACTTCATTTTGGAGCAGGAAATATTGGCAGAGGGTTTATCGGGTCTTTGTTAAAAGCATCAGGATTTGAGCTCGTTTTTACCGATGTAAATGAAGCGGTTATCAACGAGCTGAATGAAAAAGGAGAATACACGGTTGAACTCGCAGCACCAGGGCAGCAGCAAGAAGTAGTCGGTCCTGTGTCAGCCATCAATTCCGCAAAAGATCCAGCTGCTTTAATAGAGGCGATTGCAACAGCTGATCTCATTACAACAGCTGTTGGACCAGCCGTTTTGAACATCATTGCTTCGTCGATTGCTGAAGGTTTAAAACAGAAAAAGCCTGATCATATCATCAACATTGTGGCATGTGAAAATATGATTGGCGGTAGCTCTCATTTAAAGAAAGCCGTTTTCTCTCATTTAACAGCTGATGAACAAGAAGCGCTGTCTCAAACAGTAGGTTTTCCAAATGCTGCGGTTGATCGCATTGTCCCAATTCAGCACCATGAGGACATATTGAAAGTATCAGTCGAGCCATTTTTCGAGTGGGTGATTGATGAATCAGGCTTTATTGGAGACGTTCCTCAAATTGACGGAGCGACCTTTGTACAAGATTTGACGCCATTTATTGAGCGTAAACTCTTTACTGTCAACACAGGACATGCACTAGCTGCTTATGTCGGGTACGAGAAAGGCGTGCAAACGATTAAAGAAGCTGTCGATACACAAGAGATTCGTCAAGTGGTCGAAGGTGCACTTCACGAAACAGGCAGTTATTTAATCGACACATATGGCTTTCAAAAAGAAGAACATGATGTGTATATTCAAAAAATCATTAAACGATTTGAAAATGCCTTTATCTCTGATGAAGTCACGCGTGTCGCACGCTCTCCACTTAGAAAGCTCGGAGCAGATGACCGTTTAATCGGTCCAGCGAAAAAGATCAAACAGCCACATTATTTAATTAAAGGCATCGTGGCAGCTTTGGCTTACGACTTTACTAATGATGAAGAAGCTGTTCGTCTGCAGGCATTACGAAAAGAAAAAGGCATTGAAGGTGTGCTGGAAGAGGTATGTGGACTCTCGCCAACAGACGATCTTTATCAAGCCATTTTTAAAGAAGCAACTCGATAATTTGAACATCCCTTTCCAACGTGCGAAAGGGATTTTTTTCTATGGCTTTTTTTAATACTTTCCCCAGCTTGACGATATATAAAGTAAGGGGGAATTTGTTTATGAAAAAGAAAGCGCTTGCTTCAAAAAGTGTATTTTTTCAATTAATGTCTGCCATTATCGTGATCACGATTTTAACGGGCGGACTTGTTGGAACTACGGGATATTTGTTAGCAAAACATGTATTAATTGATGCAGGGAAAGCAGATTTAAAGCACATCGTCAGCGGAGCAATGGCCACACTTGAACAATTGAATGACCGTGTGGAGAAAAAAGAACTGACGCTTGAGCAGGCGCAAGAACAGGCCCGCCTTTACTTGAGCGGACCCAAAAATGACAACGGGAAGGGATACCAATCTCAAAAATCAGACTTTATCTATAAAAATAAAGGCTATCTGATCGCATATGGCACTGACTACTCAACCCAGGTCCATCCGGTCAACGACATCGGCGTCATTCCAGATAACACGACCAATCGTGAAAAAATGGTCGCCGGCGCGAATGCAAAAGATGAGGATGCACACTATGTGACCTATATGGATAAGGACGATGCAACCGGCGAAGAAAAGGAAAAGCTTGCCTATATGAGCCAGTTTACACCGTGGAATTGGAGTGTAGGCATCGCTGTCTTCCAGGACGAATTTTATAAAGAATTAGAGCAGATGAAGCTCTATATTATTCTCATTACAGCAGGTGTCGCCCTTCTGAGCCTAGGCGTCTTTTATTTAGCTGCTCGAGGAAAAGTCAGATTGCTCAAGCAAGTCACTGCTGCTTCAAAGGAAATTGCAGCGGGGAATATTGAACGCACGAGCTTAAAGGAAACAACGGATGAAATCGGACAGCTGGCAAAAAGCTTTAACCATATGTCAGGAGAGCTCAGAACACTGGTGAGCGGTTTACAAGAAACGAGCAGTCAGCTTGTGGAATCAGCGACAGATTTATCGGCGATATCTGAAGAAACCTCAGCCAGCAGTGAAGAAATTGGACGAGCCATCGGAGACATTTCGACTGGAACACTTCATCAAGCATCCGATCTTGAAGTAGCCAATCAACAAATGACCCAGTTTAATCAATCTATTGAGAATGTGAAAGAACAGAGTGATCAAATTAAACGGATTTCCGACCAATCGAGTCAATCATCACAGCACGGCCAGCAAATCGTACAGCAATTAAAACAATCGAATGAACAATCGATTCAGGCGTCTCAAGGCATTAGAGCAGGAATCGAGCAGTTAAGTACAAAAGTACAGGATATTTCTCAAATCACAGATACGATTGAAAGCATTTCAAATGAGACCAATTTACTGGCACTGAATGCCAGCATTGAAGCAGCACGTGCAGGAGAGCACGGCAAAGGCTTCTCAGTTGTGGCGAGTGAAGTGCGGAATTTAGCTGAGCAGACAAAACAATCAGCCGTTCAAATTCAGCAAATGATTCAAGGCATTAAAGAAGAAACGACAACAACAGCTGGTATCATGTCTAACACAATGGATCGTTTTGCCGAGCTGGATGAAGCGGTGCATGCAACAGAACACGAATTCAATGCCATCTCTACATTGATTTCACAAACCATCGTTGAAACAAACGCGATGGCAAAAGAGCTGAATACACTGCTGGCGCAAAACGACCTTATCACAAAAGCCATGCACGGCGCAGCACATGTTTCTCAAGAAAACGCAGCGGCGATCGAAGAAATCACTGCATCCACAGACGAACAAGTGACAGCCATCTCTAATGTGGCAAAAGCAGCAGAAAGACTCAATGAACTTAGCATGCGATTGAATCAGGACATTGCGCGTTATCGTCTATAATTCATTTTGACTATGTGGTACTATGAAGTTAATCAAAACCTTGCTCACGCAAACAAAAGGAGTGTTTCAGTCATGAAAAAGAAGATATTGATGTTCTTACCTTGTGGCTATGGATACTCCACTGCTGTTTTCTTTGAAGGTAGATAGAAATTGGTGAAGTCTGTCTACAAAACGAAGAAACTAGCAGAAAAATAAACGTGAGTGAGGGACATAACATGGGAAAAATCACGAGAAAAAACCCAGAAAGTATGCCGAAACCTGTTGGTAACTACAGTCATATTACAAGGGTGCCAAAGGGTGCGGGATTATTTGTTACATCGGGTCAGGTAGGGACAGATATAGATGGGCAGATCCCATCAAGCTTAAACGACCAAGTAACGAATACGTTTGAAAATATCAAAAAAATCCTTGAATCAGAGGGATTGAATGAAGAACATGTGATCAAGGTCAATATATGGGCAACAGAAGAAATAGACTGGGATCATCTATATCCTCAGTGGGATACGATTTTCAAAACAGCTTACCCATCAATGACGGTTGCGTATGTATCAGCTTTAGGATGGCCTGAGCTAAAAATTGAAATTGAACTATGGTGTGCGGATATATGATTTAAAAAAAAGAACAGCGATGCTGTTCTTTTTTACTTGAGCCGCTTTGTAATCCATCCAGCAAAGAATGTAAAGACGGTATAGACAATAACCCAAATGAGAAAAGATTCATTCCCGCCAATATAGGTGAACATGAAGATCATGCTCGCTAACAGCACAATCAAAGTAGGCATCCAAACATTCTTCAAAAGGAGCGTACCGAAAATACCAATCAGCACAGAGATAATGGGGAAGCCAAATACAATGAATAAAATAAAAACAGCCATACGACTAACTCCTTTTAACAAGTGTTTACATCAAAACATAAAAGACCGACGCAGCCATGTGCGGAAGTGCAAAAATGATCAAAAGAAAAGCCGTATCAAGGCGCCACAAGCGGTGTTCTTTTGTTTCAGAATGATAGGCTGCTCGTGTCTCTTCTCCACTTGTCCAAGCACCCATTAGCACCCCAGACATCACGACCCCAATAATAGAGATTCCGCCACTGATAAACCCAATCCATTCAAGGTGCTGCAACAGGATAGCGGCGCTGCAAATCACAATCATTGAGCAAACACCGACGAAAAAAACATGTTTTTTCTCATTTTGGTTCACTCCCTTCAAAAACAATTAGGAGATCGCATCACATATTTCAATGAAATGACCATCAGGATCAGACACATAAGCGACCGTTTGACCCCATGGTTTTTTTGCAGGTTCCTTGATGATCGGAACCCCTTTATCTTTCATTGAAGCAATTGTTTGATCCACATCATCCACAACAAAGCCAATCTCAAACGTTTGAGACGCTTGATTTGCTTCTGGGACAGGCAATCCGAGTGCCTCTTTGACATCCTGGCGTGAATTAATCGATAACGTCACGTCCCCAGTATCAAACTCAACATAAGATTCAACCCTCAATTTTATTGGGAAACCAAGAACATGTTGATAGAAATGAATACTTGCCTCAACATCGTTTACATATAGAATGGTATATTTCATTTTCATGTGAAAAACTCCTCTCTTCATATACGTGTCAAAAACGGAAAGGTTTCCCACTCATTGTACCATATAGGATATAAGGTGTATTTCATGCCAAAAAAATCAAAATAATTAGATCAATAGTCTTGAAAAACAAAAAGTGGTGACATATGATAAAAATGTAAAATTAGAAAAAATAGGGGGATCTTACATGTTGAAAAAAATCATGGTAGCTGTCTTGTCTTTAGGTCTTTTATTTAGCTTTACACAAGTCGACACCCACACAGCAGATGCAAAAACGGTCAAGTCTTACAAAAACTGCAAAGCGCTGAACAAAGTATATAAAGGCGGCGTAGCAAAAAGCAAAAACACGAAAAACAAAGGCGGAAAAACAAAGTACAAGCCTTATGTATCAAAAGCACTTTATCAAAAAAATATGCGGCTTGACCGCGATAAAGACGGCATTGCGTGTGAACGCTAAGCACCTGTGAAAAGACCTGTCACAAGGTCTTTTTTCTATGGGATCAAACTCGTCCCTTTGTGCAAGCTTCATCTTTATATTAAAATAAAGATAGTTTCAAAAATCGATACAAAGTGGGGTACTCAATTTGTCAACACAAGCTCATAAGAAAGACATCCGATTGATTGCCATTGATATGGATGGCACGCTGTTAAACAGTGAGCACATCATTCCAGAGGAAAATAAACAAGCGATTAAAGAAGCTGAAGCAAAAGGGGTCCATGTGGTCATTAGCACAGGACGGACACTGATGACATGCCGAGAGCTGGTTGAGCCGCTCAAGTTATCTTCCTACCTTGTGACAGCAAACGGAAGTGAGATCTGGGATTCAAACTTCCAGCTGATCGAACGAGATCTGCTGCATCCTGATCACGTCCAAATGATGTGGGATTTAAAAAATAGGTACGAAACCGATTACTGGGCTTCGACTGTGGATAAGGTGTGGAGAGGTGAATTCCCAGAACGAATTCATGACCATGAATGGCTCAAATTTGGCTTTGATATTCATGATGATGACGTTCGTGAGGAAGTCCTCAATACATTGAAAACAAATAATCATCTAGAAATCACAAACTCAAGTCCAACGAATATCGAAGTCAATGCAGCCGGCATTAACAAAGCGGCAGCTCTTGCAAAAGTAGCAGAACGCATTGGCTGTACGATGGACAACGTCATGTCACTTGGCGACAGTCTCAATGATATGGCGATGATTCAAGAGGCCGGATTAGGCATTGCCATGGGAAATGCGCAGGAAGTGGTGAAAGAGGCCGCTGATTGGATTACAGCGCCTAATACAGAACATGGCGTTGCAAAAGCCATCCAACATTGGGTGCTGTCTAAATAGAATGCATTTCATACAAGAAAAAGTGAGAGGACTTTGCCTCTCGCTTTTTTTGTTTTCTCTAGTTCTATTGTTATGTTTTCTGCCAATTTCATGTGCAGTCTATGCAAAGTTGATATAATCAATATAAATTCGAATATTCGGACTTTTGATTCCGTATTTCGGAACAGCAAGGAGGGGTTCTATGTATCAAGTGGATATCAACTGTGATTTGGGAGAAAGCTTTGGTCAATACACAATCGGTGCAGACGAACAAATCTTAGAATATGTCACCTCAGCCAACATTGCTTGCGGTTTTCATGCAGGAGATCCAACGGTTATGAGAAAGACGGTCAGAATGGCATTGGGTAAAGGGGTCAAAATTGGTGCACATCCTGGTTTGCAAGATTTGGCCGGCTTTGGCAGACGTCCAATGGCTATCTCTGCAGAGGAAGCTTATGATCTTGTCATCTATCAAATTGGTGCTCTATCAGCCTTTCTCAAGGCCGAGGGCGGCACAATGCAGCATGTCAAACCACACGGAGCCCTCTACAACATGGCGGCTAAAAATACTGAATTATCTGAATCTATTGCGAAGGCTGTGTATGATGTGGATCCAAACCTTGTGTTATTTGGTCTGTCAGGGAGTGAACTTGCGTTAGCAGGTGAACGGATAGGTCTGCAAGTGGCTCATGAAGTTTTTTCTGATCGGACGTATCAAACAGACGGGACGCTGACATCGCGCCGCGAACCGCATGCACTCATTGAAGAGGATGAACGGGCTGTCCAGCAGGTTGTTCGTATGGTGCGAGAAAGCAAGGTTCGTACAGTTCAAGGGGAAGATATCGAGCTCAAAGCAGATACGGTCTGCATTCACGGAGACGGCAGCCATGCGCTTCAATTTGCAAAAAACATTACAGCAAAGCTAAAAGAAGCTGGCATCCATCTCAAGGCCTTTCAATAAAAATCGTCATCAAAGGGGGAAACAGCATGAAAACAGAGAAAGTCAAACACATGAAGGCACCAAAGGGGAATCGGTCTATGCTGATGGGCGCTGCCTTTTTAATGGCGACGTCCGCGATTGGACCGGGATTTTTAACACAAACGACCGTCTTCACACAGCAGCTTGCGGCTAGCTTTGGATTTGTCATTTTGATCTCAATTTTATTAGATATTTTTGCACAAACAAATGTATGGCGCATCATTGCCGTGTCAGAAAAACGAGGTCAGGATATTGCAAATATGGTGCTCCCGGGTCTCGGGTATGTGCTCGCCTTTTTGATTGTTATTGGAGGACTTGCCTTTAACATCGGAAATATTGCTGGGGCTGGTCTTGGTTTTCAGGTGATCTTCGGTGTCGATCCGCGAATTGGCGCAGGGATCAGTGCTGTGATTGCCATTCTCATCTTTGTAATTAAAGAGGCTGGGAAAGCGATGGATCGTTTCACACAGGCAGCAGGCTTTGTCATGATTGGCCTGATGCTGTATGTGGCGATTTCAACAGCGCCGCCAGTTGGAGAAGCGGCGGTGAGAACATTTGTCCCAGAGGAGATTGATATTTTATCCATTGTGACACTTGTGGGCGGAACGGTAGGCGGCTATATCGTCTTTGCTGGCGGGCATCGCTTGCTGGATGCAGGTATTAAGGGGAAGGAAGCCCTGCCGCAAGTGACGAAAAGCTCTATTTTCGGTGTCTTAATTACTTCTGTCATGCGTGTAGCACTCTTTCTTGCCACATTAGGAGTTGTTTCAAAAGGCTTGCAGATAGATCCATCCAACCCGCCTGCCTCTGTTTTTCAATTAGCTTCAGGAAATATCGGATATAAAATGTTCGGGATTATTATGTGGGCTGCGGCGATTACATCCGTCATTGGAGCAGCATACACATCTGTTTCTTTCTTCAAAACCTTCTCACCAAAAATTGAGCAAAACCAGCGTGGCATTATCATTGGTTTTATTGCTCTTTCAACCCTTTGTTTTATTACGATTGGAAGACCTGTGAACATCTTGATATTAGTTGGAGCGATCAATGCATTGATTTTGCCGCTCGCCCTTGGCACATTGCTTGTTGCGGCTTATAAGAAAGACATTGTCGGAGATTATCGCCATCCTTTCTTTTTGACAGTGTCTGGTGCATTTGTTGTGGTCATCATGGCGATAATGGGCGGTTATACCATCATCAATGAAATCCCGAAACTATGGAGTTGATTCAGATGAATACTTACCAAACATATGAACCTTCACAAATTAGAGAATTGATTCGCGAAAAAAAGATCACAGGACCAACGGCTGGCTTTGCTGAGGGATTTGCTCAGGCTAATTTGATGATTGTCAAAAAGGAACTAGCCTTTGATTTTCTCCTATTTTGTCAACGGAATCCAGCTGCATGTCCCTTGCTTGATGTACTGGACCCAGGTGATCCAGTGCCAAGACGGTCGGCGCCTCAAGCGGATATTCGTACGGACTTTCCTAAGTACCGTATTTACCGAAAAGGGATTCTTGAAGAAGAGGTTACAGATATCTCTGCTTATTGGGAGGATGATATGGTTGCCTTTCTCATTGGATGCAGTTTTACGTTTGAGCACGCGCTTATGCTGAATGACATCCCTGTCCGCCATATTGAAGACAGTCATAACGTACCCATGTATCAAACGAATATAGCTTGTGAAAAAGCAGGAGACTTTCATGGCCCAATGGTGGTCAGCATGAGACCCATTCCGGCGCATCAGGTCACAAGAAGTGTTCAAGTGACGTCTCGATTTCCATCAGTCCATGGCGGTCCAATTCATATAGGGGACCCAGCGGTGATTGGTATTTCCGATGTGAACCAGCCTGACTTTGGAGAACCATCTGTGATCAAAGAAGGAGAAGTCCCGGTGTTTTGGGCATGTGGTGTGACACCGCAAGCCATTGTCATGCATACAAAACCCGACATTGCGATCACTCATGCACCTGGGCATATGTTCATCACAGATCGAAGAGATCAAAAGCTCGGTGTCCTGTAGAAAGAGAGGTGTCCTCAAGTGGCTTTTTCAACGATAAAAGATTCCATCACCTACCACCCGCTGGGAGATGCAGCGATCGTCATCCAAGCTGGAGCTGACATACATGAGGAGATTCATGCACGTGTTGAGCAGCTGTTTGCATGTATTGAACAGCACCCATTTGAAGGTTATATTGAAGCGGTTCAAGCCTTTACAAACGTGACTGTTTTTTACGAGCCTTATACCGTTCATCAATCGGCCCAGCTTCAAACACAAGATCTGTCTCCGTACGAATGGGTCAAAGGCTATATTGAACAACTTCTTGAAGACAAATGGCAGGAGGGAGTTCAGATAAAGCGCCGCATTGTGGATATTCCAGTCTGTTACGGGGGAGCGCTGGGCCCTGATTTAGAAGAGGTTGCTCGTATCAATGGTTTAACGCCAGAGGAAGTCGTGCGTATTCACACTGCCGGGACGTATCTTGTCTATATGATTGGGTTTGCCCCCGGGTTCCCATTTTTAGGCGGACTTTCTGAAAAAATTGCAGCTCCGCGCAGACAAACACCAAGAATGTCGATTCCAAAAGGGTCTGTGGGTATTGCGGGAAAGCAGACAGGCGTTTATCCAATTTCCACACCAGGGGGCTGGCAGCTCATTGGACAAACCCCGCTGCCGCTTTTTCGCCCAGACGAGGAAATTCCGAGTCTATTGAAAGCAGGGGACGAGGTCAGATTTGTCCAAATGTCTGAAAAGGAATTTTTCAGCATGAAGGAGGAAGAGCGTTGAGTATTCATGTCATCAAACCAGGGATGTACACAACCATTCAAGATAAAGGGCGGCAAGGCTATCAAAGGTATGGCGTCTTAACGAGCGGCGGCATGGATCCGCTTTCACTTAGAATCGCCAACATTCTCACTGGCAACCAAGAAAACGAAGCCGTACTGGAAGTCACGTTGATGGGGCCGGGTCCTGTGCTCACATGTGAGAAGGATCAGCTCATTGCAGTCACTGGTGCTGATGTAGAGATTGATATTGACGGAGAGCGGGCACCTTTATGGAAGCCGCTCTTTGTCCGATCAGGAAGCACGATCACCTTTGGTCTTTGTAAGAGAGGCTGCCGCGTTTACCTTGCTGTGGCAGGTGGATTGGATGTAGAGCCAGTCATGCAGAGCAAAAGCACCTATGTAAGAGCAGGAATCGGCGGACTGAAAGGACGACCGCTTGAAAAAGGCGACGTTCTGCCCATTGGAGAGCCGTCTATCGTAGCGGATCATTTGTTTGATAGGCTAAAAAATAAAGTGAATCAGGTGGGATATGGTGCACCAGATTGGACAGTGAGTCACGATTATTTTTTGCCGCTGCGGAAATCGCCAGTGATTCGTGTGCTGGCAGGGAGGCATTTTTCTCATTTTCAAGAAACATCTCAAACCGCATTTTTTGAGCAGCCTTATCAGGTCACACCTCAATCAGATCGTATGGGCTGCCGGCTGAAGGGAGAGCCGGTTCATTTAAAAGAAAAGCTGGAATTGATCTCAGAAGCTGTCGCCTTTGGATCCATTCAAATTCCTCCCGATGGCCAGCCAATTATTCTGCTGGCAGATCGGCAAACGACAGGCGGATACCCGCGTATTGGAGAAGTAGCGACTGTAGATTTGCCGCTTATTGCACAGGCGATGCCTGGAGCAAAGCTGTATTTTGAACAAATAGATCATCGGGATGCAGAGCAGGCATTATTTAAGCAAGAAGCAGAACTGAGAGAGCTTACCGCAAGAATCAAGCTGGAAGCATTCTCGTTTAGAAAAGGTGAAGAAGATGCAAAACACAAATAAAACGGTTGTGAAATCAATGGAGATTTTGCGGCTGTTTATCGCTCACGATCAATTAACATTAAATGAAATGATCGAGCTATCTGGTATGCCGAAAACATCTGTCCATCGCATGGCGAGCTCATTAGCCGATATGGGACTGTTAGAAAAGCAAGAAACAGGTGCTTATCGATTAGGCTTAATGTTCCTTGAATACGGTCAGCTTGTGGCGGACCGCCTTGATATTCGGAGGATTGCGAGACCATTTATGGAAAGCTTACGTGATGAAGTGGGAGAAGCTGTACAGCTCATTGTTCGCGAGGGTGACGAAGCCATTTACGTCGAAAAGATAGAAGGTACGCAGCCTGTTCGTCTCTACACCGCCGTCGGTAGACGTTCCCCCCTATATGCGGGTGCCTGTGCGAGAAGTATTCTTTCCTTTTTGCCAGAGAGCGAAAGACTTGCCTATATTGACTCAATTGAGCTGGGTAAGATCGGAATTGGGACTATTACAGATAAAGAGGTGCTAAGAAACATGCTCGAAGAATCAAATGCGCGGGGATATACGCTAAGCTATTCTGAGCTTGAAAACTATACAGCGGCCATTGGAGCTCCTATTTTCAATCATCTGGGGGAAGTGGCAGCAGGTATTAGCATTGCAGGATTTGAAGCAGGCTATCAAAAAGAACGTCTGCCTTACTTAATTCAACAGGTGAAAAAAGCCGCCAGTGATATTTCGAGAGAATTAGGCTTTTCGTCTGAACAAATAAAAAGCCAATGACCGTCAAGATCATTGGCTTTTTTGTGTGCAGTTATTAGAAAGTTTTTCCTAAAGCTTTTGCACGTTCGATTGCATCTGCTTTAATTTGCTCTGCTTTCGCAGGCTCAGCATTGTGACCTTCAACGATAAGACCTTCGAAAGAAGGAATTCCGAAGAAGTTCGCAATTGTACCAAGGTAACGGTGACCTGCTTCAAGTTCAGCAGCAGGACCTTCAGTGTAGTATCCACCACGTGCTTGGATGTGAAGAGCTTTTTTGTCTGTTAATAAACCAACAGGACCTTGCTCAGTGTATTTGAATGTTTTACCAGCTACAGCAACAGAGTCAATGTATGCTTTAAGAACTGGTGGGAATGAGAAGTTCCAAAGTGGTGAAACAAATACATATTTGTCAGCAGAAACGAATTGATCACTTAATTCGTTTAGGCGAGCAACTTTTGCTTGCTCTTCAGCTGAAAGTGTATCGAAGCCAGCACCAGATTGAAGTTTGCCCCAGCCAGCGAATACATCTGCATCAATGTGAGGAATGTTTTCTTTGTACAAATCGATATGTACAACCTCGTCACTTGGGTTTGCTTCCTTATAAGATTCGATAAATGCCTTAGCAGTAGCCATACTGTAAGAAACTGTTTCATCATGCGGATGTGCAGTGATGTATAAAACTTTTGCCATGTTCATTCAATCCTTTCTGTTTCGGTTATTTTTTTAGCGTATCCCAAAGGTACGCTGAATATGTGGCATCTTTAATCATATTGGAATGCTATGAAAAAGATGTAACAAGCACAGTTACATAAAAACTGATATTTTCATTGTAATCACATTGTAGTTTGAAGTCAAGATATAAAGTCTCGAAATCAAGATAAAAAGTTTGTAAATTTTTCTGGAACGCATAAACACGCAGATTTCAGCGCAAAAAACCTACTCTTATTGAACAAAAAATCGTTCAATACCGCAAGTAAAGAGTTTGTAAAATAAAAAAAGATGGATGCCCCTAAGTCATCTGCTACAAGCATCTGTTCTCCAAATTCGTATATATAAGAGAAGGCAGGAGAGAGTGAGGGATAAGAGTGGGACGATCCTATGTTGCGATTGGGGATTCCTTAACAGTTGGGGTGGGGGCACGTTTATTTGGTGGAGGATTTACTCAGCGGTTTCGATGGCTGCTTGAAAAAAAGACGCATGCACCGGTCGAGCTGTCTGTATTTGCAAAGTCAGGGTTAACGACCGATGAGATTTTACAGCTCTTCAAACGGTCTGAGGTGAGACGTGCCATTGCAGCTGCTGACATCATCACCATCACAGGCTGTGGGAATGACCTTGTTCAAGCTGTTCAGCAGTATGAAGAAGGTGAAGATGAAAAGAAATTGCTGCAAGCGGTCATGCATTGCCAGGCGAATTTTAGCAAGATGATTCACGAAATTGCTCAGATCAAAAGAGGGCAGCATGAGCCCTATTGCGTATATCTCATGAATTTATATAATCCTTTTCCACAAATACCAATAGCCGGGCGGTGGCTTCAGCAATATAATCAACAACTTCGTTTGCTTGCTGCGAATCCACATGTAGAAGTTGTGGATGTATACAAAGCGTTTGAAGGGCATGAAAGAGCTTACTTATCGATTGATCAATTTCATCCAAATCCTAAGGGGTATGATGCAATGGCAGAAGCATTGTATCAACAATACTGTAAACAGCTGTAATCCGGTGGGATTGCAGTTTTTTTCATCCTTTTCAATAAATGACGGTTTCGATATGATAAAAGAAACGAAGGCGAAAGAGGTGTGCAGGCATGGAGGAGATCAATGCGTTTTTTCAAAAGATGACAGGAACGGCTTATGAAGTAGGAAAACAGCAGGCTCTCTGGTTGAAGGAGAACCAGCAACTGCAGACACAATATATTCGAACAGAACCGGTAACACAACAGGCTGTGAAGGAAACGAAGCAGCTGATCCGTCCTTTTCTTCCTCAATTAGATGAAGAGATTGCTGGGTTTTGTGATGAAATGCAATTAGATGAGCGTTATTTGACCTTTTTCTATTCATCGCATCTTCAGCCAGGCTGTTCCCATTGTGTGAGGCAGGGGAATATGGCAGCCGGTCAACAAACGGTCATGCTGCGTAACTATGATTTCTCCCCGATTTTTGATGATATGCGTCTTGTGACGACACATGTGAAAGGCTTGGCATGTCATACAGGTTCGTCGCTGCTGTTGTTTGGCAGATCTGATGGAATGAATGAGCATGGTCTTGCTGTGACTTTCTCCGCTTGCGGTCCGCCGGTTGGCAATGAACCCGGTTTAAAGCCTCCAGCAGTCGCCGGTTTGCAGGTGTATCATGTGATTCGCTCTGTTCTGGAATCTTGTCAAACGGTCGAGGAAGCCATTCGCTCAATCCAGGAAATGCCCGTTGCCTCAAATGTTCATATCATGCTTGCGGATCGAAAAGGAGAGGCGGCTGTGATTGAAATCATCGATGGTCAAAAAAGGGTGAGAAGACCGGAGACAGGTTATATTGCCGCAACGAATCATCCGGTAGCTGATCAAACAGCAAAAGGGATGACCAAACATCATTCTATTGTCAGATACGATATGTTAATGGAGGCTTTAAAAGAACAACGATCAAATGATTCTCTTGTGAAGCTGTTTCAGACAGAATATCCTGATGGTCTAACTGTGCACAATTATGAGGAGCTGTTTGGAACGATGCGAACCGTCATGTTCCGTCCGGAAGAAGGCACAATCGATTATTGCTTTGGCTCTCCAGTGTACAATCCGACTTATTCTTTAAAAGCCGGGGGTTCACTACCTTTTCATGGACAAAAGGTACAATTTCATCAAAAGGATTATGGACCGTCATTTTGGAGGAGTGTCTAATGATCACTTGTTTATATTTTGTCACAGCCGCTGTGCCAAATTCAGATCAACTTAAGATTGCATCGCTCGTTGAAAGCGTTTTATATTAAGGTGTGACAATAGACCTATTTATACAGAAGGAGGCATTTCATGTACATAACGGCACGAGAACAGAAAGTCATTAAATACATCATTCAGCAAAATCGTTATGTCACCATTCGTGAGATAGCCGATTCTGTTCAGGTGAGTACAAGAACGATCCATAGAGAACTAAAATCTATTAAACCAATTTTGAAAGATTATCATCTTTCATTAGATAAACAGCCGGGAAAAGGCTTAAAGGCAGTTGGCGAACAGGAGGATAAACAGCGGCTTCTTGCTCATATGTCAAGTGAGGATCAAATTGAATATAGCTCGGATGAACGAAAGCTCTTAATCCTATGTGCGCTGCTTGAAGCGAAGGAACCGGTGAAATTATACACACTCGCAGCTGACTTGCAGGTAACAAATGCGACGATCAGCTATGATTTAGATGAACTGACGGAGTGGATTGCTCCATACGGTTTGCAGCTTATCCGCAAGCGCGGGTACGGCATTGAATTAAAAGGGCCGGAGGAAGCAAAACGGAAAATTGTCGGCAATCTCATTGTTGACCGGCTCGACATTCAATTGTTTTTAGAAACGATTGAAATGAATATCAAACATCGAACGAAAGCAACGGAAAAGGTGTTTGGCGTTGTCAGCAGAGGTCAGCTGCTCAAGGTAGAAAGACTGCTCTTTCATTTGAAGGATCGGCTGTCACTTTCCTTATCTGATAGTGCCTATATCGCACTTGTTGTTCACTTAACCTATGCTATTGAACGTATTCAGCTTGGGGAAACCATTCGAATGGAAGAGGAAGAGCTGCTGGAATTAAAGCGGACGAAGGAGTTTGAATCATCACTCCGAATGGCAAGAGCGCTTGAACGCATGTTTAATGTGGAGATCCCTGAAGCGGAGGTCGGATATATGACCATCCACCTTCGCAGTGCAAATCGCAGCTTTGGGGCAGAATACCGTATTGATGAAATCGAGCTGGATATCGCGCTGAGAACGAAAAAGCTCATTGATTTTATTTCAAATAAAACCGGCTATCATCTTAATGAAAATGATTCATTGTATGAGGGACTCGTATCTCATCTCGAACCTGCCATGAACCGTCTAAAGGAAAAGATGAGAATCTATAATCCGCTCACACAACAAATTAAAAAAGACTACTTTTTGCTGTTTATGGCGATTGAAGAAGGAGTCGATCGCTTCTTTCCTGAGATTGAATTTCCAGAGGATGAAATCGCCTTTATTGTGCTTCACTTTGGTTCAGTGCTTGAAATCAAAAAAGAAGAAATAAAAATTCATGCGCTGGTTGTTTGCTCAAGCGGCATCGGTTCCTCAAAAATGCTCGCCTCCCGGTTGAAAAAAGAATTGCCGGAGATCGCCAATTTCGATCTATCCTCCTTGATAGAGCTAAAGGAAATCGATGCATCGAGCTATGACATGATTGTCTCGACCGTTCCGATACCATATGAGCATATCGATTACATTATGGTCAGCCCCCTCCTAAACGAGGATGATGCCATGCGTGTGAAGGCTCATATTAAACGGAAGATTCCTTATATTATCGAGAAAAAAAGAACAAAAGAACCTCCCAAAGAATTGGAGCAAGAAACCGTAAATATGATGACGGTTGCAGAGCAGGTGACGAATTATATGTTTGTGATTCGCAGTATCCTGTCCCGTTTTACCATTGAAAAAAGAAAGACGATGCCGAAGCATGATGAAACCATCAGTCAGCTGCTTCGTCAGCTTGAAGAGGAAGGGCTTATCATACATGCGGATGATGTAGCGAGCGGCCTTTTGGAACGTGAACAGCAAGGCGGCTTAGGCATACCTGGTACTGAATTTGCTCTTTATCATTTAAAGCATGCATTCATCAAGGAACCAATCTTTCATATTTATGATCTTGATCAAGCATACGAGGTTAAAAGCATGGATGGCGGGCAGCAGCAGATGTCACGAATGCTCATGATGCTGGCGCCGCAAGAGCTTGGCAAGGAAGGGTCAGAAATGTTTAGTCTGATCAGTTCATCCATCATTGAAAGTGAAGAAAGCATGGCGCTTTATGGACAAGGGACAAAGGAAGACATTGAACAGAAATTACATCAGCTTTTCTATCAATTTGTCAAAGAGGCAAAGTGGTAAGAAAAAGGCCGAGAGCTTAGTCGCTTCTCGGCTTTTTTGCTGTGACACAGACAGCAAGGGTAGGACGAATGTCTTCATACTCAATAGAAAATTGGTCAAACCCTGCAAACTGCATGTCATTTAATATGCTTTCACCCATCTCTTTTGTCCGATTGGCGTCAGCTCCTTTTTCTCTTGGCTGCATGACAATAACGAGTGTTCCACCTGGTTTCAAGGTGTGGTAAAGATTGAGTAAGCCCGTCTTTGGATCATCCCAAATTGTAAAATTATTAACAGACAGCACTTTGTCATACTGCTCTCCGGGAAGGCGTGTTTTCTCGATTTTTCCGACATACAATCGGACCTGTTTGTCTTTTGTTCGTTTGCTGACGCGGGACTGTGCTTGCTCCTGCATGGTCGAAGAAGCATCCAGCCCATCAATGTGAAGATCTTGATAATACTTGAGCATATGTTTAATGCTGTAGCCGGGTCCATAGCCAATCTCCAAAATGTTTTCACCATCTGTCAGATTTAAGTGGCGGATGGCCCACTGATTCAATGCTTTATTTTCATTTGCCATAATGAATCCAGCGATGCTTCCGAGCCAGCCTTTTGGTCTGCTAAAGGTTTTTGAAAGGGTAGACAGCATGTGAGAACGCTCCTTTTTGATGATCATGTAACCGATTTTTCTTCTCTTCAAACATGTTGATTTTCGGGAACACATCTGTACAGCTTCATGATGTTTGAGTGGAAAAATGAGGTGGTAATGAAAGGATACATCAACAAATCAAGGAGGAGCTTACACATGGATTTACGTGAATATTTAACAAATGGCATTCCGCGCCAAACGCAGGATCAGCAGCCAGGCAGTGAAAGAGAAATGAATCCAGCGCCGATCTTTGAGGATGAATCATATCAAGGTTCTGGCAAGCTAAAAGGAAAAGTGGCACTGGTTACAGGCGGAGATAGTGGAATCGGACGGGCAGTATCTGTTGCCTATGCAAAAGAAGGAGCACATGTCGCCATTGTGTATTTAAATGAACATGAGGATGCAGAAGATACGCAAAAACGTGTAGAACAGGAAGGCGTCAAATGCTTAACGATTGCAGGAGATGTCGGTGACGAAGCCTTTTGCGAGAAAGCAGTAGAAAAAACAGTTGAAGCCTTTGGACAATTAGATATTTTAGTAAATAATGCGGCTGAACAGCATCCGCAAGAACGTATTCAAGATATTTCAAGTGAACAGCTTCACCAAACCTTTAGAACCAACTTCTATTCCTATTTCTATTTTACGAAAAAGGCACTGGATTATTTAAAACCGGGAAGCTCCATCATTAACACAACGTCAATTAACCCATATCGAGGTAACCCAGTGCTGATTGATTATACGGCGACAAAAGGAGCCATTAACGGCTTTACGCGTTCTATGGCACAATCGCTTGTGAAAGATGGGATTCGGGTAAACGGTGTAGCGCCAGGTCCAATTTGGACACCGCTCATTCCATCTACATTTGATGAAGACAGTGTGGAAAGCTTCGGGGCAGAAACCCCGATGGGAAGACCAGGACAGCCTGTTGAGCATGTCGGCTGCTTTGTGCTGCTGGCTTCTGACGAATCGTCTTATATGACAGGACAGACACTTCACGTCAATGGCGGTTCTTTTATGAATACATGATCTACGCGGCACCGCCCAGCTTTGATTGGGCGGTGTTTTTAGTATTTCTTGCGATTCTTCTGCACAGATGTGACAGACCATACGATAATGCCCACAACAACTGCCGCAATGACAAGTGAACTCAAATGGAACATCGTTTCATGATGCATGTTCAACTTCTCCCTTCATTGAACCTGTTTTCTATAGCATCAGCCAGAAAGTATCTTTTTATGAAAAACACATTTCTTTGTTTAATGAATGGGCTGTCGTGGAAACCTACGAATACGGATGAAATTTTGAAGGAGTGAAACGATATGTCTCAAGAAGAATTAAAACAGAAGGTAATAAACCTATTAGATGAACAAAAGGTCGGAACATTGGCGACTGTTGAACAGGATAAGCCGCATACTCGCTACATGACGTTTTTCCATGAAGGTTTGACGTTATATACACCAACGAGTAAAGAAACACATAAAGCAGATGAAATTGAAAAAAATCCAAATGTTCATATTCTCATTGGATATTCAGGCGAAGGATTTGGTGATACTTATGCAGAAATTGCAGGTACCGCAACATTAACCGATGATCCGGAACTGATCGACCGCCTTTGGTCTGATGAGATGGAGAAATGGTTTAAAGGAAAAGATGACCCGAATCTAGTGATTCTGAAGATTGACCCAACCTCCATTCGTTATATGAATGAAGGAAGCCGTACACCAGCAGAATTATCACTTTAACACTTGCGTAAGCAGGGGGAATGTGTTATAGTTTGATATTAAGTGTTGAAATAAGCAAATAAATAAAGAAAGTAAACTTTCTTTTTTCTATAACACAATGAGAAGCAATAGAGCTTCTACTTGATAAGAACGAGACGCTGTCAAAGCGAACAAACTTATTCTTTTCCTTCTGCACCCGCCCCCCTATATAAGCGGAAGAATGGAAAAAAGACGTTTTGATTTACAATTCACACTGGCACGGCTTCGGAGCCGTAAGGACGAATGAGAGGTAGGGCTTTCGTTGTCTTGTTATCCAGAACTTCCATGGCGTTTACTTTCAAACGTAGGTTCACTCGGAACACATATGACACACTGATATGATCGAATCTTAATTCATACACTCCGTAACGGAGATTAAACATTGATTATTTATTTGCATGAAAAGAGTAAGTAACAGGCTGCCATCTATTTGGCAGCCTTTTTCATTTGGTCAAACAAGAGGAACCCAAAACCAATGAGCCCAAGAAAAGGGAAGATGGAGATAGAAACCAATCGCATAGTGTCCGCTCCAAAAGGGTTCGATACTAGCAGCAGACCGATGAATGCGCAGATGATTAGAGTGAATAAGGCGGGCTTCATGATCATTTTCTTTGCCCTTTCTTCTGATACCGCCAAATCCGTTCAATAAAAAAGAACATCACTGCAAACAAAATAGAAAACATGAACATATCCAGCAGTGTCACGCCTCTATTTGGGTGCACAAGACCAAACCAAACGAATTGCAGAACAAAAGAGATCGCAAAATATAGAATTAATTTTTTCATCTTTTTCCTCTTTTCACTTATTTTTTTGACCCTTAAGCCACATCAGCCAAATGATGAAGGAACCAATCACACATGAGAGCAAAGTGCTAGGCGGCAAGGTGTGCCAGCTAGTCAGCCCCTTTACAAAACACATATAAAAAAAGAAAATGGAAATGGATACGAGTACCCATTGCTTGAGCCAGCGAGGGACACGCAGCCACGCCGCTAGAATGATTGATGATAGCTTATCCAATGAGAGAACTCCTTTTTTCAATCTGATTGGATTTTATCGTAAACAACAAAGTTTGTAAAATATGGATTTCAAAGGCTTTGATGGTATTCTTCTAGCGTGAAACATTTTCGCTGTACTGACGTATAAGTGAAAGGAACCTCATGAAAGGAAGCGATCAAGTGAAAAGAATACCAGTCATCTTCCTAAGGTATATTGTCTTCTTTATTCCAGCAATCATTCTCAGTGTCTTGGTGTGGAACCATTATCAAGATGATTTGTCAGATGGGAAAGTAACAGAGAATAACGTCAAACGAATTTTCACATTTGATGAAGGCAAACGAGTGGTGAGTGCGGTATCAAAAGACCAGCAGCTCCATTTTGCAATGGTTGATCCTCAATCAGGGAAAAGAATGAGTGAATGGACCACAGAAAGTGATTCGTTTAATGAAATGCTGCCATCCATTCAAGGAAACAATCTCTTGCTTGCTTTAAAGAATAAAGACGGGCAGCTGATGATTGAAAAGTTGTCTCCAAATGGAGAAAAGAAAGAACTCGCTCAACAGAAACTACAGATTCCCTCATTTCTAAATACGAATACATATCAATGGAATGGACGACTTGTATTTACAGGAGAAATGGAAGGCGCCGCTACAGTCATTGGTGAGCTGAAGAACGGGCAATTTTATGTACACAATCTTAACGAGCTAAAGCTGCCGGCAAGGCCTGTCTCCATGGATGCTGTCATGAATTCCTTTAGAGGGCAGACCCCTATTCCTATATTTGAAGTAGCCTTGAAAAATGATCAAAAGGCTTATGTCAGCGGCATTTCAAACGAGAAGCATCAGCTTGGCCTCTATGTCTCAAAAAATGCTGAACCGTTTAGCCTTGTGGAAGATACAGTTGAGCAGAGGCTGCAAAAAACGATCGGATCATCACAAAACTTTGCTGTCGCCGTGGAATCGGAATATCCAAAAAGGGCAAGGAAAGTGAATGCAGAAGGAAGGCTTGGGGAAGTCGTTCCAACGCCAAAGCCAATATACCAAACGTATGTGTACCAGCTTAATGAGGAAGAAGTGCTGATTGCAGGCTCTACAGCAAAGGACGAAGCAAAAGGTAAGCTGACGGGTTATATTTATAACCATCGCACGAATAAGGCGGTGTCTGCCAGCAAGCTGTTTCAATCATTGTCTTATGAATCTTTACAAAGAGAAGGGCTCTCTTTCAATAAAAATGTGAAGAGCGATTGGCTCTATTATTCATTTGACAATCAATTAACGGGTGCATTTGAGACGAAAAGCAAAGAGCTAAAGGAATTTCCTTTGCAAAAGGTCATCTCAATTGAAAACGCCAGTCCAGCCCACCAAACGTCTGTTGATACCTTTATGCAATATGTAATGAAGGGTGGACCGCTCATTCTTAACTGGGCGATATGGATCTTGATCCCGCTGTTATTATTTGTGCTAGCGATCTTCCTGCCGCCGATTTTGAGACTGGTGAGAAGAAACAAGATAAAGGACAGTGTCACATTACAAGCCTATATTGTGTCTGTTAAAGAAACGGGCACTTACATCAACGAACAGCCAGTTGTCAGCATGCGGCTTCAATTTGAATATGAAGGGCAAAGTATAGAAAAGACGGTTAAAACGGTTGTATCCTACACCCAGATACCACAGCCAGGCCAGCCTATTGTCATTCACTATGATCCGAAGAAGCAAAAGGCAATGCTTTTAAAAGAGGGTGACTTCTCGCAGCCAAGTGTGCCAAAGTTCATCAAAGGCGCTGTTTTAAGAAATATAGAATCATATGGAACCGTAGGACGGGGCACTGTCTTATCACTCACATTTGAATTAGATCAGAAAACGTATATCATTCCGATGATTCAAGCCGCTGGTTTTGAATTTAGAACAGGAGAAAAAGCTGATCTCGTCGACATCAATGGCCAGTTGAAAATGGCAGCCTATGGCTATGAAATTCGGAATCGATCGGGGAAAGATGTGACGTTAAGAGGAACCATCCAGCGTGTGAAGCAATATTCAATTGCCATCCATGAACAAAAGCCTATTCAGCTGGATGTGACAGTGTCAAACGGAGATCAGTCCATCACCAAAACGGTCAGCCAGTTCATCCCTGATCATATGCAGGTCGCAGTGGGCACTCAAATTACGATCCAGACAAAGAAAGAAGAGCTGGATAGAGAAATGAGCCTCATGCAAGAGAAACAAGGAAGTGCAAAAGTGACCAATGTCGAATTTACTGGCGTCATCGGCAATCTGCCATTAGCGATCATTCAAGTTGAGAGAAATGGCATGATGTATGAAGTGAAACAGCCAATCGATCCAATCACCAGCGTCTTGCCTGGTGATGAATTATGGGTGGCATATCAAGATATGACGCGTCAAGCAGCCATTGTGAAATATGCATCAATATAAAAAAGCGTTCCTTTTAGGAACGCTTCAGCGTGTAGACAAACCCTCGCATTCGTTGTCAGGTCTGCGCTTCGGTGCTCACGAATGTCAAATTTGCTCCGCAAAGGTAGCCGTCCTTCCTAGACTGCAAAGGTTTTCTATCACGCTGAAAAGAAGACAAAGGGCTAAAATCAAAATCATTTTAGCCCTTTGTCAACAATCTGAAGCGTTCCTTTAAGGAACGCTTTTTCTATTAAGCTTTTGTATCATATTGGCGGAGCACCTTATCGTAGGCGAAATTGCCGAAAGGAATGAATGCCGCAAAAAAACCGGCGATGGACCATTTCAAATGCCAGCGAACTTTAAATGTCACATATGCCAAAATGAGCATATAGATGACAAACAATGCGCCGTGAAGAGAGCCTACAATGGTGACTGCCATCGGAATATCCGCAAAATATTTTAGAGGCATGGCAATTAAAAGAAGGGTTAAAAGAGACATACCCTCAATAAAACCCGCCTGTCGCAGACGGCTAATACTTGTATGCATATACAAATCCTCCTGTATAAAAGCTAGTTTCTCATCTTCTAATATAAACGAAAGATCGTCTGGACATGCTGAAATCTACGAAAAATTCAAAATATGTTCATGGATTGCTTAAAAAATGGGAAAAGTCCTTTACTGTTTGTTTGTTTCAGAGAGTACTTGCTTTAAGTGCATCACATCATGTAATAAATGCTCCGTCATTGCTTGAACCGCTTCTGTGGAGCGGCGCTTTTTTATTTCAGAATAGATCGCTGCATGCTCTCTTTGAATGGTTTCAGCACGAGCCCCGCCGCTAAAATGGAAAATGCGGCAATAGTGAATGAGTGCATTCACGTGATTCAATTGTTTGGATAAACGGTCATTGTGACTCGCCAAAATGATTTTTTGGTGAAAGGATTCATGTAACTGGACGATCTCTTTAGATGGCAGCTCCTGCTTGATCGCTTCGTCCGCCTCCGTGAGAACCTGCTCAATTTCATCCATTTCTCTTTGCGTGGCTTCCTTACAGGCAAGCTCAACAGCAAGTGTTTCTAAGGCAACCCGAATTTGATAGAGCTCCTCGACATCTTTTTCTGTTAACGTATAGACGGAATAGCCTGATCGATGATCCGCAATTAAAAGCTCGTCTTTTTCTAACAGCCTCATCGCCTCTCTTACAGGTGAACGGCTTACGCCAAATTGCTTGGCAAGCTGTGTCTCATTAATGCGCTCCCCTGGCTGAAACTGGCCATCAAAAATCATTTGCTTCAGCTGTTCATAAAATTGCATGTGATACGGTGCTGGTTTTTCCAACTCGAATGAATTCATCCCATCATTCCCTCTTTTGTACATCATCTTTTGTCTCATGTTATCCAAGTTTTTCCCTCTAGGCAAGCCTGCATCGAAAAGTCAATATCGTACAATCCAAGAGAAAAAGGGTGTGCTACACTAATGATGAGTTCAGTGAAAAGAGGGGATCGACATGAGAACATTAGAGGAACGAACAGTCCATTTTGATCAGGACTTGCAAATAGAGGCGTATCGCTTTCATGCCATCATCAAAAAGTTCCCAAAACATTTTCATACATACTATGTGATTGGATTTATTGAAGGCGGTCAAAGACGTATGTTCTGCCAAAATCAAGAATACATCATTGGAAAAGGAGATATCCTTCTTTTCAATCCGTACGATAATCACGGATGTGAACAATTTGATCACAAGCCGCTAGATTATCGCAGCTTAAATATTGAACCAGAGTTGCTGGAGAAGATCTTTCAGCACAAGCCGCATTTTAAAGCCCCTGTGGTTTCACAAAGTGAACTAGCAAAGCAATTATATGATCTTCATCAAATGATCACAGAAGAAGCTCCTGCTTTGAATAAACAGGAAGCCTTTTACTTTTTGATGAAGCAGTTGATCGAAACCTATTCTGATACACCAGAGGAAAAAGCATCAGCAGCCAATGCCAATGCCAATGAACAAAAAGTCCAAGACGTACAGCAATATATTGAAACACATCTCACGGAAAATATATCGTTAGATGACTTAGGTGAGCTCGTGTCCATGAACAAATATTCATTGCTGCGTGCTTTTACAAAGTTTAGAGGAATTACGCCGTATCGTTATTTACAGACAATCAGGGTGAACTATGCGAAGGAGCTTCTCGCCCAAGGAATGAAGCCAATAGATGTAGCTGCTGCCGCTGGATTTTCTGATCAAAGTCATTTGACTCATTTCTTTTCGGAATTTATTGGGCTTACGCCAGGGCAGTATCAGCAAATTTTTGAAAAGCAGGTAACAGCAAAATGAAAAATAAACAGCTTCTTGGTCATCTAGCAGCCATGTTCACCATTTTTTTATGGGGATCTACCTTTATATCAACCAAAATATTATTAACGGCTTTTTCTCCAACAGAGATTTTATTTTTTCGTTTTTTCCTTGGGTACCTTACCCTGATGATCATTTATCCAGTCACCATGAAGGTGCAGCATAGAAAGCATGAAGGGATGTTTGCGCTCGCAGGGTTATGTGGTGTGGTCTTATACTATTTTTTAGAAAATGTTGCACTTACCTATACGTTCGCTTCGAATGCAGGTGTCATCAGCTCCGTTGTCCCATTTTTCTCTTTTCTATTGTCTTATTTTTTATTAAAAGATGAGCCGCTGCACAGCCGCTTTTTTCATAGGCTTTTTCATCGCGATGATGGGAATTGTACTGATTAGCTTTAATGGGATGACGACGTTCCAATTGAATCCGCTCGGTGATGCTTTAGCATTTATGGCTACCATCGTCTGGGCATTTTATTCCATTTTATCGAAAATGATCAATCAATATGGCTACCATATTATTCAGGTGACAAGACGTGTCTTCTTTTACGGGCTGCTATGGATGATTCCGCTGATCTGGCATTTTAAGATTCGTTTAGACTGGGAGCGGTTCACGAATCCATCGTTTGCCTTCCACTTGCTGTTTTTAGGCGTCTTTGCATCTGCTATTTGTTTTCTGACATGGAGTTTTTCCGTGAAGACGATCGGTGTGGTGAAATCAAGTGTGTATATTTATGGAGTGCCCATTATCACGATGATCATTTCAATGATCGTTCTTCACGAGAGTCTGACCTTCATGTCGGCACTAGGAACGGTACTGACCTTAGGAGGTTTGCTGCTTTCAGATAAAAAAGGTGCGGGAAGAAAGAAACAGAAGTCCCCGATACTGGTGCAGGATAAAAAGGCGCTTTGATCAAAAAGCGTCTTTTGTCCATTGTAAGAACAGGCACTCTTTAGTAAACTCAAATTAAACGGTCGACGGTCGACCGATAACAAAGGGGGAAAAATCAATGAAGCATGTTTCAATTGCAGCGATACCAGGAGACGGAGTTGGAAAGGAAGTTGTGCCTGAAGCCATCCGAGTTTTGAAAGCGATATCAGAGGTGCATGGCGGTCTGTCTTTCACCTTTCAGGATTTTCCGTGGAGCTGTGAATATTATTTAGAGCATGGCGAAATGATGCCAAAGGATGGATTGGAACAACTAAAAGCCTTTGACAGCATTTTCTTAGGGGCCGTCGGAGATGCCAATTTAGTGCCGGATCATGTATCACTTTGGGGATTGCTCATTAAAATTAGACGTGAATTTGAGCAGGTGATCAACGTTAGACCTGCAAAACAGCTGAGCGGCATTCGCTCACCGCTTGCTCAGCCAAAGGATTTCGATCTTCTTGTTGTAAGAGAAAACGGTGAAGGTGAATATAGTGAAATTGGGGGCCGTATCTATCAAGGAGAAGATCAGCTTGCCATTCAAAATGCTGTTTTCTCCAGAAAAGGGACAGAGCGAGCCATGCGTTTTGCCTTTCAATTAGCGGAAAAGAGAAGAAAGCATGTGACAAGTGCAACCAAATCGAATGGAATCGTTCATACAATGCCATTTTGGGATGAAGTGTTTCAAGACGTAGCAAAGGATTATCCAGAGGTGACAGCAGACTCACAGCACATTGATGCACTCTCAGCCTTCTTTGTGACAAGACCTGAGAAATTCGATGTGATTGTCGCCAGTAATTTATTTGGCGATATTTTGACTGATCTTGGAGCCGCCATTATGGGAAGTATTGGCGTAGCGCCTGCTGCCAACATCAATGTGAATGGCAAATATCCGTCCATGTTTGAGCCTGTACACGGATCAGCCCCAGACATTGCAGGAAAAGGGATTGCCAACCCAATCGGTCAAATTTGGACGGCTAAACTCATGCTTGATCATTTCGGAGAAGAAGAACTGGGCACACACCTACTCGAAATCATCGAGTCAGTCACAGCAGACGGCTTCTTAACAGCAGACATCGGCGGAGCCTATCAAACACAAGAAATCACCAACGAAATCATCAAGCGATTGAAGAAATAATCCGTCATTAGAACCGCATCTCCACGTCTGCTATAATAAAAGGATGGATAGAAGAAAGAGATGTGAACTCTAGTGTCAAAAACAGTTGTATTAGCAGAGAAACCTTCAGTAGGACGTGACTTAGCGCGTGTGCTGAAGTGTCATAAAAAAGGAAATGGTTTTTTAGAAGGAGACCAATACATTGTGACGTGGGCGCTTGGCCATTTGGTCACACTGGCTGATCCAGAAGGCTACGGCAAAGAATTTCAATCCTGGCGTTTAGAGGATTTACCGATCATTCCAGAGCCGCTCAAGCTTGTCGTCATGAAAAAGACAGGCAAACAATTCCAAGCAGTGAAAGCGCAGCTTGCAAGAAAAGATGTAAAAGATATTGTCATCGCAACAGATGCTGGACGTGAAGGGGAGCTAGTCGCAAGATGGATTCTTGAAAAAGCGCATGTGAAAAAGCCACTGAAACGACTATGGATCTCATCTGTTACGGACAAAGCCATCCAAGAAGGCTTCAAACGATTAAAAGATGGCAGAGAATATGATAACCTGTACCGCTCAGCGGTTGCACGTGCAGAGGCAGACTGGATTGTAGGGATCAACGCAACAAGAGCGCTGACGACTAAGTTCAATGCACAGCTTTCCTGCGGACGGGTACAAACACCAACGATTGCCATGATCGCCAAACGAGAAGAAGACATTCAGCAATTTCAGCCGAAGCCGTTCTATGGAATGACTGCACAAGTAGATGGGCTTACGTTGACATGGCAGGATGCCAAAACAAAGCAAAACCGCACATTCCAAGAGAATGTCATAAAAGAGCGTTTGGCAGGCTGCAAAGGAAAACCAGCAGTGATCGATGCATTGAAAAAAACAGCGAAAAAAGCTTTTGCTCCAGGGCTGTATGACCTGACTGAATTGCAGCGTGATGCACATAAACGCTACGGCTTCTCAGCAAAAGAAACCTTGTCTACGCTTCAGCGATTGTATGAGCAGCATAAGCTTGTGACATATCCGCGTACAGATTCAAGATTTATTTCAGCGGATATCGTTCCTACATTAAAAGATCGTTTAAAAGGAATGAACGTCAGACCGTACGCACAGCATGTGAACCGCATTTTACAATCAGGCGTGAAAGCGCACAAAGGCTTCGTCAACGATGCAAAAGTGTCAGATCACCATGCGATCATTCCAACCGAGGAAGAGCTGTATCCTGGTGCACTAAGTGATAAAGAGCGTAAATTATATGATCTTATTGCCAAACGATTCCTTGCTGTACTGATGAATCCTTTTGAATACGAGGAAACAACGGTGATTGCCAAGATAGGCAGTGAAACGTTCACGGCAAAAGGAAAAACCGTACAATCAGCCGGCTGGAAAGCCGTGTATGATGATTCCTATGAAGACGAGGAATCAGCCGAAGCAGATCAGCATCTGCCGCTGCTCTCAGAAGGGCAGTCACTTGAAGTACGCCAGCTGAAAGAAACAAATGGAGAAACGAAACCTCCTGCCCGTTTTAATGAAGCAACTCTGCTATCTGCTATGGAGAACCCAACGGCATTTATGCAAAATCAGGAAAAGGACTTAGTGAAAACCCTCGGTGAAACAGGCGGACTAGGAACAGTGGCCACAAGAGCCGATATCATTGAAAAACTGTTCAACAGCTTCTTAATCGAGAAAAAGGGCAAAGACATTTTCATCACATCGAAAGGGAAACAGCTGCTTTCCTTAGTGCCTGAAGACTTAAAGTCACCTGCGTTAACAGCGGAATGGGAACAAAAGCTTTCTAAAATCGCAAAAGGACAGCTGAAGGCTTCTCAATTCATGAGTGAAATGAAGTCCTATGCAAAACAAGCCGTATCTGAAATCAAACAAACGAATCAAACCTTTAAGCATGACAATGTCACTGGCACCCATTGTCCTGACTGCGGAAAACTTATGCTGAAAGTGAACGGAAAACATGGCACAATGCTCGTGTGCCAAGACCGAGAATGCGGCCACCGTAAAAATGTAGCGAAGAAAACAAACGCACGCTGCCCGAACTGTCATAAAAAGCTCGAGCTGCGCGGAGAAGGTGATGGCAAAATCTTTGCTTGTGTGTGCGGCCATAGAGAAAAACTGTCTGTTTTCGAAAAACGCAAATCACAATCCAATCAAAAGAAAGCCAGTAAGCACGATGTGTCAAAATATATGAAGAAACAAAAGAAAGTGGAAGAACCAATCAATAACGCACTGGCTGAGCAATTAAAGAAATTAAAATTAGATCAATAGTAGTGTATAAACCCATGTTGAAATGCATGGGTTTTTCTGTGCAATCAAGTATATCGGCATATGGTTTTTCTGAAAATGGGAATATGTATGCAAAAAGACTCGTAATTTGGTATAAAATATTTATTTAAATTTTAACAAAAACACTCTATAATAAATCGTTGGATGCTAAGAGAACGGGAGTTGAAAGGGGACACGAATGGTTACAGCCATACATCGCACGGCTATTGTTTTACTCATTGTTTTTTTATTAGGTGGATGTACCTGGGAACAGCAGAAGGAATCAGCTGATCCAGTATCTCCACAGCCTGTATTGCCTGGAGAATATTTTATCACTCATCACCTCATGACAGATCAAGGCATGATTCGCACTTCATTAGCAGAGCAGCACATCTACTTATCTGAGTCGCTTGGACTTTGGATGGATTATCTTGTTCGAAAAAAAGATCAAAATTCTTTTGACCAACAATTTGGTGTCCTGCAAGATGAATTTTTACTAGATGATCATCTTCTCAGCTGGCAAATCGAATCTGATCAAAAAAGTAAAGCCAATGCTCTAGTTGATGACTTACGGGTAGTGGCGGCACTTCAAAAGGCAGATCGTTTATGGAAGAATGTAGCGTATCAAACCACAGCAAAAGAAATCGCACAAGCGTTAAAAGACAAGAATATGTATAGAGGCATCTTGTCCGATTATTATGATGCATCAACAAACCGAACTTCACACACAATCACACTCTCATATTTAGACCCAAAAGCAATCAAAGAATTGGAATCCCTCAAAATATTCACGAAACAAATGACGAGTAACCAATTGACCATTCTAAAACAAGCACCGAGAAAAAAAGGATTCTTTCCTAAATCCTATGATATAAAGAAAAAAGCCTATTCATTTGATCGAGAAATCAATATGATTGATCAACTCTATACGGCTCTACATGCCGATCGTGCAAAGGTGAGTACGTCCGCGATCATGAAATGGCTGAAAACGACTTTTAAAAAAGAAGGAAAGCTGTACGGTAGATATAAACTGAGCACATTGCAGCCATCGGTGACGTATGAATCGCCTTCTGTATATGCACTGGTCATCTTGTATGCTCTTAAACGAAACGAACCGGAATTCGCAAAAGAGGTTTATGACCGCATGAAAGAATTACAAATTCAAGATCCTCTCAAGGATTATTATGGAGGATACATGAACGAAAAAGACACACACTCATTTGACAACTTATTGCCTCTCATTGCAGAAAGGGAGCTTTTTAATGAATCGGTTATTCAGTAATACGTATCGTTTATATTATTCTCTGCTCCTCACGTTTGCAGGTCTTATTTTGTTTATGAGCTACCTTGGCTTGCATGATGCAGAGAGCTTTTTGATGATCACACTGACTTTTGTCGTGTTAGGATGCGGGATTTTATTTGGCATCTTACCAGCATTAATTTTTACCTTGCTGATGTTGTTCTTTATAGGAAGTGCTATGTTCTTTACAGAGCTTGGCCACACAAATCCTTTATTTTCCAATCGAACATTGCAGGATGTGGTGGTTTGGGGCGTAGCCCTTCTCTTTTTCGCGATTTCAGCAGGAAGCTTGCATGAGCGGATCAAGACGATGCGTCACACCATTGAACAACAAAAGCAGGCGATGAAACAATTTGTGGCGATTGACTCGACAACTGGATTTGACAATGCAGATCGGATGAAGCTGGAATTATCCGAGGAAATGAAACGGGCAGAACGTTACAAACAGCCATTCGTTTTTATCCTTCTTCATATCCATTATGCAGCGGAATTCAAATCGTTATATGGAGAAAAAGAAATGCAGCACCTATTTCAGCAATTAAGCATCAAGATTCGCGAAAGTGTCAGAGAAACGGATAAGAAATTTCGATTATCCGAAGAACGAATAGGCTTGCTGCTTACTCACACACCAGAAGAGAATGTCTCTGTCGTCCTTGAGAAGCTAAAAGATAAATTGCAAAAGCATGTGCTGTTAAACGGTCGTGAAGTCACCCTGACTTTTCATGTCTGTCATTTAACAAGCAGTTCGGATTATCGTACGCCAGAGCAATTTTTAGAAGAACTAGAAAAAGAGATGATGATGAATGAACTTTAATTCTTTGATGAAATGCTGTTTGCTGCTTGCTCTTTTTTTGATTTTTTCTTTTAAATACATGGCTTCAGCCGACGCACTTGCCAAGTCAGATACCCTGATCGTTTATTCGACAGAATCGGGGGAAGCGACTCCAGCAGTGCATATGCTGGATCTACTCGCCGGACATTTTTCCAAACAGCTGACGATTGTATCTGATGAACATTTGGCTGAAAAGAAGATCAGTGAATTTCAGCAAGTCATCTACCTAGGGGAAATAAAGAGAACCTTACCGAAGCAGACCGTTCGTATGATGAATGAAGCACAGAAGGTAATAGCCATTGGATACAATGCGGAACAGCTTCGCCCATTCTCCAAGCTTACTTTTCACAAACAAGATCATACAAGTCAAATCAAATATACAGATGATCAAACTTACCGTCAGCTAGAGAAAAGTATCAGTGCGTTAACGGTTCAAGGGGCAGACTTGCAAAGTGAATTTTTATTGAAGAAGCATGAAGCTGATCTTCCATTTGTGATCCAAACAAAGGAAGGTGCCGACTATATTGGAATTTTAAATGTCGTGCAGCAGAACGAGCTGCTTGCAGAAGTGCTGGAAAAACGCCTGTCTTCTTCTCATCAGCTGACCACAAAGTACTTAAGGTTTGGGAACATCAGTCCTGTCTCTGACGAGAAGAAGCTGCTTGAGCTTGGACAATACGTATCCACTCGGCATATTCCGTTTCTGATAGCGGTAACCCCTGTATGGGTGGATCGAACAACAGGTGATGAAGTTACACTGAGTGACCGCCCGCAGCTCGTAAAAGTGTTAAAACAATTGCAAAGCGATGGAGCCAGCATCATTCTTCATGGATTTAACCGTACGTACCGAACGGAGGATTCTGGTCAGGACTTTGAGTTCTGGGATGCAAAGAATGATCAGTCTATTACGTCAAATGATCCAAAAAAAGCTGAGAAGAAGCAAAGTGAAAGCCATTTTTCGAATGAAAAAGACTTCCATGTTTATACGAGATCGAATCAGCAGCAAGAAATCATCTATACAGAAGAAAAAATCACAAAGGGCATTGAGCTTCTTGCGCAGCAAGGTCTATATCCACTGGCATTCGAGGTGCCGCATGATGCCATATCCCAACAAGGCTACGATGTGATATCAAGGCATATGTCCAGTCTGTTTGGACAGGTACAGTTGTCGGATCATACGTGGAAAACAGCCGGTGCTCCGCCGCTGGTGACGAAACCCGCTATGCTTCACGGCATGACCTTATATCCTCAGCAATCAGTAGAGCCAGCATCTGACCAAGAAGGTTCAAATATTTTAACAGAGCAAAAGATTCAATCCATCCAGCATCTTCAATCAGCCGCAATCGGGCTGTCCTATAATGTGGAATCAGGAATAGATGGACTGCAAAATCTGATGACGCAGATGGATGCAATTCCTTCTAGTGAATGGCTGGATTTAAAGAAAACAAAACAGACGGTCCAAACATCACATGTACAGATCAAAACATCAGGGAATGGACATATTCAAGTAGAACAATCCAATAGAGCAGAAACCAAAACAGTCAAACGAAGCGGCATGGAAAATATGCTGCGAATTCTCACAGTCGTGGTGATGCTGTTTATTGCGGCATTTGCTTTTTACACATTGTATTTAAGACTGACAATGAAAAAACGAATTTTTAAGGAGAGAAAACTAGGTGGCTGATGTCTTATTTTATCTTTCATTAATACTGATTTGGATCATGCTCCTATACCACATGTTTCTCATGCAGGGCGGCTTTCAGCACTACCTGACCTACGAAAAAGTGCTGCCTGAATGGACGAAACAAGGGAAAGAGCTGCCGACCGTCAGCATTCTGATTCCTGCTCATAATGAAGAAGTTGTCATCCGGCAAACGCTAAAAGCAATGGTCCAGCTATCCTACCCTAAACATCTCCTTGAAATCATTGTGATTAATGACAATTCCTCCGATGGCACAGGGGACATCGTGCGGTCATTCAGTGATCAATATGATCATGTCCATATGATTGAAACAAAGCCGCCATTTGCAGGAAAGGGAAAATCCACTGCACTAAATGAAGGCTTAAAGGCTTCAACAGGAGAAGTCATCTGCGTATACGATGCAGATAACATGCCTGAACAAAAGGCTGTCTATCACTTGGTTCTTGGTTTATTGAACGACCCAAAGGCAGGCGCTGTTGTCGGGAAATTCAGGGTCATCAATGCAGCCAAAAATCTCCTGACCAAATTTATTAATATTGAGACCATCTGCTTCCAATGGATGGCGCAGGGCGGAAGATGGAAGTGGTTTAGCATTGCGACAATACCAGGCACCAACTTCGCCATCCGCCGGCACATCTTAGAAGAACTTGGCGGCTGGGATGTTCATGCGCTGGCTGAGGACACCGAATTAACGATTCGTGTCTATAACCTTGGCTATGTCATTCGATTTTTCCCGGCAGCGATCACTTGGGAACAAGAGCCTGAGACGTGGAAAGTCTGGTGGCGGCAAAGAACACGCTGGGCACGAGGCAATCAATATGTTGTACTCAAATTTTTAAAGCAGTTTATGAAGCTGAAACGAAAACGAATGATTTTCGATTTGTTTTATTTCTTCTTTACGTATTTCTTATTTTTCTTCGGTGTCCTGCTCTCAAATGGGATCTTTATCGTGAACCTATTTGTTGACCTTCACTTATCTGTAGGAGCTGTTGCCCTGATCCTGTGGGGATTGGCCTTCTTTCTCTTTCTAACAGAAGTGATGATTACATTAAGCATTGAGAAAACAGAGCTCACCAAACAAAATATACTCATTGTGGCGCTCATGTACTTCACTTATTCTCAAGTATGGATTGCGCTAGTCGTGTACTCTTTATTTGTAGAGACAAAGAGCCGTTTATTCAAACAAGAAGTAAAATGGTACAAAACCGAGCGTTACGATCAACAACAAAAGAAAAGCGGGTGACAAATTGAAATCGGTAAAATGGATGATTTTTACATTGATGATATCCCTTGCCATTCAGCCTTTTTTCATGGCGGGGCAAGCACTGGCGCAATCAAATCGAGTACAAGTGAAAGATGACTGGATTCGCTCATCAAAAGGAAGTCAAACAGAAACGCAAGCATTATCAGAAGATGTAGTGACCTTGTATGGACAAGAAGACCGCACTGAATTTTCCTATCAAATAGAGAAAGAAAAAGTAGAGTCTAGCACCCTTACATTGAATATAGAGGCATCACCATTACTCATTTCGCCATCATCGTTCACAGTCATGATTGATGGAGAGATTGAAAAGACCATTCCCGTAACAGGAAAAAACCAAAAGAAATCGATTCAAATCAAATTGAACAAATCGCAATTGAAAAAAGGTTCTCATCGGATTCAGCTCGCATTTTATGGCGTGTTAAAAGAAGGTGTGTGTATCAACCAAGAGACACCTGCCAACTGGCTGAAAGTATATCCTGAAAGTGAGCTGGATTTCAAAGGAACTCAAACGACAGACGTGACGTTAGACAGCTTCCCTTCACCTTTCATTCAAACAGGTGATCAGAAAGAACAAACAGATATTGTGATTCCAAATTCACCAGAAGCAGCTGAATTAGAAGCGGCTATGAAAGTATACCGTACGTTGAAAAACAAAGACCGCCAAGCAGACCTCAAAATCGTCCAAGAAAAGGACCTCAAGCAAATCGCGCATCCAACGATTGCTGTTGGAGCGAAAGGAAACTGGGAGGGACGAGTGAAATCGATCGAGCAAGCTGCGAAAATGAAAACAGCAAGCAACCAGCTCACGTTAGCAGTGAGAACACTGACTGGGAAGAAAAAAGAACAGCCCATTTTATTTGTCACTGCTGAACAGCCAAAGACAATTGCGGAAAAAATCAATGTCCTGACTCAACCAGAACTGACCGATCAGCTCACTGGGACAGATTTGCTGCTTCAAAAGGTTACTGCTAAAGCATCAAAACCATCTCATCAAATTCGTTTAAAAGATTTTGGTGGTGATGATGTAACGGTTGGAACCAAAAAGACGGCATCGGATCATTACTATTATCCGAAAGCATTGATCGCTAATCAAAAATCTGCTGCAAAGTTAAATCTATCATTTAAAAAAACTGATACAGCGAACAAAGCGGAACGCTTAACAGTCATGATTAATAATGAACCACACGATGTACCGTTAACAAAACTAGGAAACAAAGATGAGAATGGATTCTATCATGTGTCAATTCCAGTAGATTCACAAGTGCTCCAAAAGAATGAATATATTGATTTGCAATTTGTCACTACAGGCTTTAAAAACATGGAGTCCTGCAGACATACGGATGAAGAAAGCTGGATTTACATTGATAAGAATAGCTCTCTTCAAATACCAGAAGGGACAGCTAGTGATACACCGGATTTAGCTGCATGGCCGCTTCCTTTCACATCAAAAACGCAGCAAGGAAAAACATTGATCATCATGCCAAATCAAATCAAGCAAGAAACGATCAATCAAATGGCGATGCTGACAGAATCATTTAGTCAGCCGGAAGCTGCTCAATATCAATTGATCAAAGCTTCAAATGTGACAAATGATCAATTGAAAAATCACTCTCTTATTTTCATCGGGGGCATTCAAACGTTCTCTCTTTTAAAAGAAAAAGCAGACGATCTCATCGTTCCAGTGACAAAGGATCAGTATGATGTATCCTCCTTTGATATGATCAACGAAACGACTGCTCGTATTGTATGGACGCAGCCATCTGTATGGAATAAAGAACAAACAATGACCGTCTTTTCAGGAATGAAAGCAGCTGACGCTGATCTTTCACATGAAGTGCTTCATTTCCTGCAAACAAATACGGAAACGGCAACAGTTGCCATCGAGAGCAAAAACAAAGACATGTTCTCTAATCATCAAACGGTCAGCAGCACAACAAATGATCTCAAAAAAGGTGAAAAGCAAGGCGTCGGTGATTCTTGGATTTATTTTGCATGTATCGCTGTGCTAATTATTTTTGTGGTCGGAATGATTATTTATTTCGTACGAAAAAACCGCAAAAAGACTGATAGATAAACGATCAAAAGACCTTGAAAAAATGTCTTTACTTTGGTGTCAAACGGGAGTATGATCTCTTTTATAAAAGACCAATCGCTGAATCATTTCGATGAGCGGGGGAACCATTAGTGGTGCAGGACACCACGTGGGGTGAATCCTTTTTAGGTAGGGCAAAGTCTCATGCGCCCGAATCCGTCAGCTAACCTCGTAAGCGTTAAAGAGAGCAAAGACCAACCTGTGATCTAAACAATAGACGCAGGGGCATTCTATTGCCTCTGTGTCTTTTTGGCGATCCATCTTTTGTAACTTAAATCGTTTGACACTAAAGGAGCGGGCATCACATGTACAGTTTGATGAAGCGTATTTTAATTGGGAAACCATTAAAATCACAGGCAGCAGGAGAACAAAAACTATCAAAAATCAAAGCGTTGGCATTATTGTCATCAGACGCATTGTCATCCGTTGCATACGGTACAGAACAAATCTTGATTGTTCTTTCAGTCGTTAGTGCAGCAGCATTTTGGTACTCACTCCCGATTGCAGGTTGTGTATTAATTCTGTTAATGGCGTTAATTCTATCTTACCGCCAGATTATTTATGCTTATCCAGAAGGCGGGGGGGCCTATGTCGTCTCTAGTCGAAACTTAGGTGAAAAGCCAGGACTGATCGCTGGGGGATCATTGCTTGTAGATTATATTTTGACGGTAGCAGTGAGCATATCAGCGGGTACCGATGCTATCACATCAGCTTTTCCGGCACTATATCCATATCATGTGCTGATTTCAATTGTATTGGTCATCTTGATTATGGTGCTCAACCTTCGTGGATTGACAGAATCAGCATCTATTTTGGCTTATCCCGTATACTTGTTTGTCATATCACTCCTTATATTAATTGGAGTCGGCGGCTTTAAATTATTAACAGGAGGCGTTCCTCCAGCACCTGAGCATACTGCAATAGGTACACACGTACCTGGCATTACATTATTTCTTTTATTAAAAGCATTTTCGTCTGGCTGTTCTGCACTGACTGGGGTAGAAGCCATTTCAAATACCATTCCATCCTTTAAAAAACCAGCTGCACAAAATGCAGCGAGAACATTATTGATGATGGGTGGATTACTAGCTGTATTATTTGTTGGCGTGACATTACTTGCGTTTGGTTTTGGCATCTCACCAAAGCCAGAAGAAACGGTTGTATCACAAATTGCATCAGATACATTTGGACGTACATTTTTCTATTATGTCATTCAGGCTGTTACAGCTTTAATTTTGATATTAGCGGCAAACACCGGCTTTTCCGCCTTTCCTTTATTGGCGGTCAACTTAGCAAAGGATAAATATATGCCGCGCATGTTTACAGTAAGAGGGGATCGTCTCGGTTACTCTAATGGCATTATCTTCTTAGGTGTAGCTTCCATGCTGCTCATTTGGTTGTTTGATGGGAAAACGGAACACCTTATACCGCTATATGCTGTCGGTGTATTTATTCCATTTACCTTGTCACAGACAGGTATGTGTGTGAAATGGATTCGTGAAAAACCGCAGGGCTGGAAAACGAAAATGCCTATTAATATAGTCGGAGCACTGATTTCCTTCACGGTTCTCATGATTCTCATTTTGACCAAGTTTCATCTTGTATGGCCAGTATTTGTTTTCATGCCAATTGTGCTATTCATCTTTCATTCCATTAAAAAGCATTACCTGTCTGTCGGAGAACAACTGCGTTTAATGAATGAAGCAGAGCCTGTTGAGATTAAAGGGAATGTGGTCATTGTGCCAATTGCCGGTGTAACACGTGTCGTTGAGCAATCTGTTCAATATGCAAAATCCTTATCAGAGCAAGTCATAGCAGTTCATGTATCCTTTGATAAAGAAAAAGATAAGAAAATTGAAGCAGATTGGGAAAAACTGAACAGTGGTGTGCGGCTTGTGATGCTGCATTCGTCTTATCGAAGTCTTATTCATCCGCTTGATAAATTTCTTGAAACGGTTGAGGCAAAAGCAAATGCGCATCAATATAAAGTGATGGTGCTCGTACCTCAATTTATCCCGAAAAAAAGATGGCACACGATCTTGCATAACCAATCTGCCTTTTTATTAAGATTCCGTCTGTTATGGAAGCGGGATATTGTGGTCGCCACCCTTCCATATCATTTTAAAAAGTAGCAGCAAGTTGAAACGTTTGATCAAAAGGGTGCGGTGGTATGGAGTAAGAAAAAAGGAGTTTTCTCACATGCCGCAAAGAACCGCAGGAAAAGAAGTAACAGCGCTACTGGAAGAGTGGGGCGTAAAACATATCTATGGAATGCCCGGCGACAGCATAAACGAATTGATTGAAGAGCTTAGGCACGAATCAAGCCAAATACAATTTATACAAACGAGACATGAAGAAGTGGCGGCACTTTCAGCGGCGGCTGATGCCAAACTAACAGGTAAGCTCGGTGTCTGCTTATCCATCGCTGGACCGGGTGCTGTCCACTTATTAAATGGACTATACGATGCAAAAGCAGATGGCGCACCCGTTTTAGCAATTGCAGGGCAGGTTGCGTCAACTGAAGTAGGGAGAGACGCCTTTCAAGAAATCAAATTAGAGCGGATGTTTGACGACGTTGCTGTCTTTAATCAGCAGGTACAAACAGCAGAAGCTCTGCCTGATTTATTGAATCAAGCCATTAAAGCAGCTTATACTCACAAAGGTGTGGCAGTTCTCACCGTATCGGATGACTTATTTTCTCAAAAAATTAAGCGCAAGCCTGTTTATACATCTCCTCTTTATGTTGAGGGAGAAGTACGGCCAAAGAAAGATCAACTGCTAAAGGCAGCACAGCTAATTAACAATGCGAAGAAGCCAGTCATCTTAGCAGGTAAAGGATTACGAAATGCAAAAGAAGAGCTTCTTTCATTTGCAGAAAAGGCTGCTGCGCCTATTGTCATCACACTTCCTGCAAAAGGTGTTGTGCCAGACAGGCACCCATATTTTTTAGGAAACCTAGGTCAAATCGGAACGAAGCCAGCATATGAAGCGATGGAAGAGTGTGATCTCTTAATTATGCTTGGAACTTCCTTTCCATATAGAGACTACTTACCAGAGAACACACCTGCCATTCAACTGGATATTAAGCCAGATCAAATCGGTAAAAGATATCCGGTAGACGTAGGAATCGTGAGTGACAGCAAGAGTGGTTTGCATGAACTGACCTCCTACATTGAATATAAAGAGCAGCGTGGTTTCCTTGAAGCTTGTACTGAGCATATGATGAAATGGCGAGAAGAAATGGATAAGGAAAAATCCGTTGCTACATCACCGCTTAAACCTCAGCAAGTCATTGCTAGATTAGAAGAAGCAGTAGAAGACGACGCCATTCTTTCTGTTGATGTAGGGAATGTGACCGTATGGATGGCACGCCATTTTGAAATGAAACAGCAGGATTTCATCATCTCCAGCTGGCTTGCCACAATGGGCTGTGGTTTGCCTGGTGCTATCTCTGCTAAGTTAAATGAACCGAATCGCCAAGCGATTGCTGTCTGTGGCGATGGTGGCTTCACAATGGTTATGCAAGACTTTGTGACAGCGGTCAAATATAAACTGCCAATCGTTGTGGTGATTTTAAACAACAACAATCTTGGAATGATTGAATATGAACAACAAGTAAAAGGAAACATCAATTATGGTATAGAGCTAGAAGATATTGATTTTGCTAAGTTTGCAGAAGCATGTGGCGGCAAAGGAATCTCCGTGTCATCACATGAAGAACTAGCTCCAGCCTTTGATACAGCTCTTCAATCAGATAAACCTGTCATTATTGATGTTGCTGTCACCAATGAACCGCCGTTACCTGGAAAAATTACGTACACACAAGCAGCCGGTTTTAGTAAGTACTTACTGAAAAAATTCTTTGAAAAAGGCGAGCTGGATATCCCTCCACTCAAGAAAAGTTTAAAACGCTTTTTCTAAACAAAATGTAGTCGGTCCTCTCAAAAGAGGACTGACTTTTTTGTGATGAAAGGAAAAACATTTCAATTATCACTTGTTTTATTAATATGGACATTATTTTTGTAACTTAAAGCCTATTTTTCCAATTCGCTGAGAAAGGTAAAATAGACTTTATGATCAATAATGGAGGGAGTGACTTCTTCTGGGGAAGATACTTGATGCAAAAGCACTAACAAGTGCCATGGACACAAGAGCAAAACACTATCAGGAACTCCGTGAACAAATGGTAGATTTAAAAAAGGCATTACAAGGTGTTGCCAACCTCGGTGATGATTTTACTGGAAAAGGTGCCGATAACATTAAAAGCTTTTATAAAGAACTAGCGGGTAATGTTGATATGTTTATCAATTTCATTGATAAGCAAAAAGCCTTTCATGAAGGTGTTTCTGGGACACTTGATGATACAAACTTTGGCGGCGACACCTTTGTAGAAGAACACTTTTTAGACAACGCAGTACATATGGGCATCAAGAATGCCAAAAGCATTGTGAAGGATCAAAAAAAGGCACTCAAAACCATTTTTCAAGACATTGATGACCTCATTTCCCTAGAGGTATTTGATAGCCAAACCTTTGATGAAAAAATAGAAGATGCGGAAGATGAACGAAAAAAGACGGTCAAAGATCTAAGAGAGCTTGATCAAAATTTAAAAGATGAATATGCTTTGTCAGAGACGGAACAGCAAGCTACAATGGCATTGTACGCAGAAATGATGAATGCGACAAATGACGGAAAAGCGATTTCGCCTATGAATTTTGACAAGAAAGCGTATCAAAATAGCGACATCTACAAGGCAAAGAGCGATATTGAGAAGCAAACTTCTGAATATCTGAAAATCAAAAAAGAACAAGAAGAAGCCCGCAAGGTCGCAAAGGAACAAGAAGCGCTCGCCAACCGCCCTTGGTATGAAAAAGCGCTCGATTATGGTGGAAACATCGTGAATGAACTGACCGGCGTGAACGATTCAAAACGTGCCGCAACAGGCGTTGATCCAATCACAGGCGAGGAACTCACCGCAGGCCAGCGAGTCGCGGCAGGAGGCATGGCAGCAGCAGGCTACATCCCAATCGTCGGCTGGGCAGGCCGCATTTTCAAAGGCGGAAAAGCTGTCTATAAAACGACCCAAGCCACATCAGCCGCGGTCAGGGCAGTCGACATTTACAAGACATCACAAAAATCCTTTGACGCCCTGAAAACATCTCAAAAAGGATTATATGGCCTAACCGCCACCAACGGCTTCAGCGAAGCAATCACAGGCCGAGACATGTTTGGAAACAAGATCTCAAAAGAACAGCAGGAAGCAAGTATGAACGCGGCTCTGGGGATGCTTTTGCCGTTCGGGGTGAAAGGGTTTCATGGGAAGATGGGGGTTAAAGAGAACACGAAAAGTCGAATTGATTATTTGAGAAATAAATATGGAAAGATCGATTCAAAAGAATTAAATGAAAGAATTAATTTACGCGGAGAAACGGTGAAAGAACTAAATAAATTAAAAGAAACTGGCATTAGCAAGAAGAAAATGGGTCCTGCCTTTGCTGGAGTTTATGATAAGCAGACTGGAAAATATTCGTATGCAATAAATGATTATGATGGAAAGTTACCAGATTTCCATCCCTTAATAAATGCCAAATATGATAGAATGCCAAAAGAGGTTATAGATTCATATACATTTACAAAAGGTGCGGGGTCACATGCAGAAGTGATCGCCTTGAATAAGGCCTTAAAGGCTAATCCAGGTGCTAGTTTGGATAATTTTATTTTGAATGTTGTTAGGACAGGTCAGAGTAGAGTGAAACCGGCTGGAATGATGTTTCCAAGGTGTCCTCATTGTGCTTATCTTACAGATGGATCTAAAATTATCACGGAGGTTCCTAAAAATGTTAAATGATATATTGCAAAAAGATTTTATTTTAGAGAATGGCACTGAGTTTGAAGAATGTTTAGAATATGGAGGCCCTTACGAACTAGCAATAGTGGAAATTACCGAGGATGGTAAAGAAGAGCTGTTTACGGGATTAGCATATGATATATATGAAAATGGGAATATTGAGAGTTATTTCTATGTTGAACAAGGGGTTAAACAAGGTAAGTATGTTGAATTCTATTCAAATGGAAATGTTAAGAAAATAGGTCATATGAGTAAAAATGCAGCCGACGGCTATCAAGTTGAGTTTTTTGAAAATGGAAATAAAAAGTATGAATCTGAATGTGTTGCTGGTCGAGAGATGACTTATATAAAGTATGATGAAAGTGGAAATATTGTAGAGAAAAAGGCAGAACCTAATGAATCCGATTTGAAATATGCCGAAAAATTCAACAGCTAATCGTGTGGATCTTATGAATAATGATGAAATAAATGATTTATTAGAAAAATTTAAAAGTGAACAAAAAGCGCTCTTGCCTAAAGTGCAATTGAAAAATAATTTTCAACTTGAGAACATAAGGTTTATTGCAGGTGTAGATGTAGCTTATTTTGATATGCATGGAAAAACGAGCGGTGTTTGTTGTATCGTCGTTTATGATTTGATAGAAAAAAAAATCATAGAAAAAGTGCATAGCCATGGAGAAATAAGGATTCCTTATATAGCAGGTTTTCTTGCTTTTCGTGAAATGCCATTAATTAAAGATGCAGTAAAAAAACTGACGAAACAAGTAGACGTCTATATGTTTGATGGAAATGGTTATTTACATTATAGACACATGGGCATTGCTACACAGGCGTCTTTCTTCTTAAATAAACCTACCATTGGAGTCGCAAAAAGTTATTTGAAAATTAATGGTATAGATTTTACCATGCCCCAAAATAAAACAAATGCATACACAGATATTATTATAAATAACGAAATATATGGAAGAGCTCTCAGAACCAGAGTGAATGTTAAGCCTATTTTTATTTCATGTGGGAATTGGATTGATTTAGATACAACTACAAAAATTATTATGAAACTTATTGATAAAAACAGTAGATTACCAATACCCGTAAGGTTTGCAGATATTGAGACACATGCTATTCGAAAAGAGTTATTAACAAAAGAATAGGGGAAGTGTAACATAGCACATTTTTTAGCTGTATTGAAAAGGGCTAACGACATCCAATCAAACAATAAAAGGAGTTAAAACCATGCTATGGATTTTCGCACAAAACCAGCAAAGTTTCGTTCATGTCCACGAAGTCTCAGTAACCGGCAAAAAGATTGAAGGAATGATCGCAGGAGGCGATACTTGGGTAAAGACTCTCGGCAAGTATGACTCAAATGATCGAGCGTCAGAGATCCTACAAGACATTGTGAAAACAATTGAAGCCAATCAAGATGCCACCGTGACTTACAGAATGCCAAATCAATAAAAAAGAAACCACCTTTCCATTGCAAAAAGGTGGCTTTTGTTTATGATGGTGTTTTTGTAAAGGCTAAAAATAAAGGGATGCTTGTGCCGACAAGGGTTGTGGCAAATAGGAACATACCACAAATGAATAGAAAATGGCTGGCTGAAAAGACAAGTGCCAGAATGAGAAAAACGATGCTGAGTCCTGCCATGCTATATGATGGGACAAAGCGGCGTTTGTAGGTGGCTTTCTTTGTTAAGAATGAGAAGAAAATGCCAAATAATAAAGGGACGATCCATAAGTAAAATAAAATAATAAGAGACATACTTCATACCTCGATTTTTCCTTCTATTTTATCAGATGCTGATCGCAACGGATACCACAAAGCTTCACTTTGTAAAATAATTCATGCAATCGACACAATTAAGTGGGTTGATTCATAGAATGCGTTTTTTCTTTCATATATTCAGGCTGCAAGAGCGCGTATACACAATGATCCGTAAAGCGGTCGCCCAGCCATTCACATTGTCTCAAAATGCCTTCAAGCGAAAAGGATAACCGCTCTGCGATGCGTCTACTCTTCTGGTTATCGACAGCAGCCCTGATTTCAATGCGGTGCAGTCCACATTCTTCAAATAAATATTGAATGACTGCTTTGCATGCTTTTGTCATGATGCCTTTTCCTTGATAGCCTTCTCCGAGCCAATAGCCAATTGAAACAGTCCTGTTGATCCAATGAATTTGGTGGGTGCCAATGATCCCGACAAGCTCTCCATGTGACCAGATGCCCGCTTGAAAACCGTTGTTCTGCAAGGCTTGCTGCATTGCGCCTTGAATGAACGCCATGCTGTCTTCCTCTGTCTGTGTTGAATCCACCCAAAGCATCCATTCACGTAAATGCTCTCTTGACCGCTGGATGAGCAAATATAGACTTCTTGCGTCTCTTGGCTCAAGCAGCCGCATGGATATCTCTTGATCTTGATAAAAAAACATGTGCCCACATCCTCTCAGGGGAATTTTACCATAACCATATGAAAAGAAAAAGACAGCATCACGACTGTCTTTTACATAAACGTATCTACAATTAAAAAGAGATTGAGTGCGACAACAAGAGCTGCTATCACCCAAGATATTCCTGTCACCCAGCGGGCATTCGTCAATTCGCCCATAATCCGTTTTTTACTTGTAAATAAAATGAGCGGAATTAAAGCAAAGGCAATACCAAATGATAAGACCACCTGGCTCATCACAAGAGCGGATGTCGGATTCACCCCAGATGCAATGATCACAATAGGAGGAATCATGGTAATCAGCCGGCGGACATACAGTGGAATGCGGTATTGAATAAAACCCTGCATAATGATATCGCCTGACAATGTACCGACAGAAGAGCTGGATAGTCCGGCTACAAGCAGGCCTACACCAAATAAGATAGCTGATACAGGACCTGCAAGTGTGCTAAAATGCTGGAACGCAACATCCAGATCTTCAACAAAGAGACCATTTTTATAAAATAGAGCAGCTGCCACAATCAACATACTGGCATTGATGGCTCCAGCAACTAACATCGCAATGAGGATATCGAAAAACTCAAAGCGAAAAATCTGTTTTTTTTCCTTTTCTGTTCTGCCGACGACTCTTCTTTGGGTTAATGCTGAATGTAAATAGATCGCGTGCGGCATCACAGTAGCACCTAAAATTCCAGCTGCAAGCAGTACACTATCTGTGCCATCAAATTTTGGAATGAAAAGCCCGCCTGCGACACTTGCCATATCTGGCTTGGCGACAAAGGTTTGCACAGCGAAAGCGATCACGACAACGAAGAGCATGCCTGTAATGCCAGCTTCTAATGCGCGATATCCCCGTCTTTGCAATTCTAAAATCGCAAATGATCCAATGGCTGCAATAATAGATGCTTCAAGCAAAGGAATCCGAAAGAGCAAGTATAAACCAAGTGCCGCTCCAATAAACTCAGCTAAATCTGTGGCAATAATGACGAGTTCGCCCTGAATCCATAAACCGATGGATACAGGTTTTGGAAACTCTTCACGTGCGATTTCAGGTAAGTTTTTACCTGTCGCTATTCCAAGCTTTGCGGACAAGGATTGGATGAGCAAAGCCATAAGATTTGATATGAGAATGACCCATAAGAGGAGGTATCCATATTTGGAGCCAGCGGCAATGTTGGTGGCAAAATTCCCAGGATCAATATATGCAATGGCAGCGATAAAAGCAGGACCTAGAAAAGGAAGAAGCCTTCTAAATCCTTTGACCTTTCCTTCAAGTGCACGCTCAGCTGCCGCTGACATGTGTGCTTGTGCCTCGATGTATTTGTTTGTCATATGTCATCACCTAGATTCTACAAAGTTTTGCTTGGGCACAAAAAGTTTCCTTCATGCAATTTTTAATCATCATATGCCCATCTTCATGAAAAGTCAACTATCTGAACTAATAGGTTTGTTTATCATATGTAAGTGAAAAAAATAGATACCTTGTCAACGCGCAACATAAAAAACACCGCCCCTTAGACGGTGTCCCTACTGCTTCCTCTGTTATTCGTTTTTTTAAGATACCCTTGATCCTACGCTGCGAAAGATCAGGCTTAAAATAATGACAAAGATTGCTGCTCCTAATATCGCTGGAATGATCGCAAAGCCTGCCAGACTAGGACCCCACGTTCCAAGTAATCCATGACCAATCCAAGCGCCTACAAGTCCGGCAATCATTGAACCGATCCATCCTCCTGGTACACTGCCTCCAGCGAGTGCACTCCCAATGAGACCGATGACAATCGCCACAACCAATGAAATTAGAAATCCTAACATGTTGATCACTCCTCTTTTGTTTGTTTATTAAGCAATAACCGTTTTGAAAAAGATTAAAACCTTTCGGAACCGCTTCAATGTTCTATACGTATGATGGACAAGGATTGTGTATAATAACAGACAAATACTTCAGCGGCATCTAAGGAGGCATATGACATGGAGGAAAGAGAATGGCTAAAAGCACAATTAAAGGAGATTGAAAAGTGGGAGAAAGACCAGCAAAAGGTATGGTTTTGGGAGAAACTCAGCCGTCTTCCATTTCAAATGCTGGACAAGCTGACGCCTGCTTTTATTCAGAAAAAAATCGGTGTACTGCTAGACGAAATGGGCCATTACATTCAATCCGGCGGTGCCTATTTGACATCGGAAAAAGGCATCATTCATCAATTTCAAAAGAAGTGTGCCGATGAATCCATTCAGCGCATAGAGGATATTGGAAAGGCCCCAATCGAAATGATGGATGCCATTAGTGAGCATATGGGGAAAAACAGAACAAATCTCGCGACAGTACAAGGAGCGACAACTGGTGTTGGCGGAATGTTTACACTAGCCGCTGATATTCCTGCGGTACTCGGTCTCTCTCTGAAAACATTACAGGATATTGCGGTCACCTATGGCTATGATCCTAAAAACAAAGAGGAGCGGGTCTTCATCATTAAATGCTTGCAGTTGAACTCTGCGGATGTCGTTGGAAAGAAATCGATTCTAAAAGAGCTGAAAAGCTATCATGCATCTGAAGGGAAGCATGAAAACATGATTTCCCAAATCCAAGGGTGGCGTGAGGTTGTCTATAATTACCGAGATTCGTTTGGCTGGAAGAAACTGTTTCAGCTTGTGCCCATCGCTGGGATTTTGTTTGGTGCCGTTTCGAACCGCTCACAATTAAAAGGAATTGCCGAAACAGGCATGATGCAATACCGAAAGCGAAGAATTTTAACAAGATTAGAAGAGCTCACCGAGCAAGAACAGAGTGAGTCCGGTGCATAAAAAAATCCCTTATCAAAGGGATTTTTTTATTTGCTCTCATCCTCTTCCTGATAAGCATGAATAGGTGAGTGTTCATAACGTGCACGAAGTTCGCGGATCTGTTTGATGAGGGTGGAGCCAATCGTTTTTTCGGCTTCGTCATACAAAGGATCAAGGGCTTTCATCCATTTTTGTCTTTCAGCTGGCGTCAATTCATGAATGGCAATCGGCGATTCACGTTTAATGTCCTCCAGCTGATCTTTGTTCATCTGTTCTGCATGCTTTTCATTCCAAGCTGTTGTTTCTTCCATGGCTTCGAGTAAAATTCGTTTCGTTTCGGGTGTCTGGCGGTCAAAGAAGGATTGATCTGTTAAGACCACATAGCCTAAATACCCGTGATTGCTGATCGTCATATAGTCTTGTATATGATAGAATTTTTTTGAATAAATATTTGAAATGGTATTTTCTTCACCGTCTACTTTTTTGGTTTCTAATAGCTGAAACGTTGAATTAAATGATTCCTGATAGGGCTTTGCACCAAGAAGTTTAAATTGTTTTTCAATCATGTCGCTTTGCATAATGCGGAGAGACTGGTTTTTTAAATCAGCCGGCTGTTTGATGGGCCCTTTATTTGAGGTGATTTGCTTAAAGCCATTTGTCCAATAAGCCATTCCCTTTAATCCATCTTTTTGCAGCGTGCCAAACAACCTTTGTCCAATTGCACCGTGCAGGCCTTCTTGAACCGCGTTGTAATTTGAAAAAGCAAAGGGAAGATCAAGTGCCAGCCACTCAGGAGACAGCATGCCGAGCTTCGAGGTAGACGGAGCGATAAATTGAACTTGATTCTCTTTGAGTGCATTAATTTCTTCAATATCAGAATAAAGGCTTCCGTTGGAGAAAATTTGAATGCTGATCTTTCCATCCGATTTTTCGTGCACAAGCTCAGCAAATTTCTTTGCAGCAAGTCCTTTAGGTGTATTGTCTGCCACGACATGACTGAATTTGAACACAAGCTGGTCCTTCAGTCCGGTTTGTTCATCATCAAAGGTTGTCGCTGATTTTGGCATCATATGATAAAAGCCAAAGTATAAAGCGGTTACAAAACCGATCATGAGTAATAGCGTATAAGCGAGTAAATTCTTCATGCGTCAGATCCCCCTTATGTCAAGCATACTTGACAGAGGAATAATTCGTAAAGATACAGGTGAAAAAATGATGAGAAATCGATTGAAATTACAACAATTATCTATTAGATGGAAGCTTACCATCCTCACATATTTCGTTGTCATTTTCGCCCTTTTAATCGGAGGGATTGTCCTTGTTGGGGGAATTCAGCAAACAGAGGAACGGGAGCTTCGAAAGAGACTCATGAACACGGCGAGAACTGTGGCTGAGATGAATGAGGTGAAGCAGGCGTTAGCTGATCAGACAAAGGAACGTGATCGATTACAGCATGCAATCGAAGAAATTCGGATTATTCAAGACGCTGACTACATTGTCGTGATGGATATGGATCATGTGAGATTAACGCATCCAGTAAAAACAAGGATTGGCCAGCGCTCAGAAGGAACAGATGAAGAGCCGGCTTTTGCAGAGCATATTTATTTCTCAGAAGCAGAGGGAGAGCTTGGAACAGCCATCAGAGCTTTTTATCCAGTGAAGGATGATCAATTTAATCAAACAGGGGTTGTGCTTGTAGGAAGAACCTTGCCAAGTATGGCAGATATATTAGGAGAAATGAAGCGGGATATCCTCATGATTCTCCTGCTGACGCTCAGCTTTGGGCTTGTAGGTTCATTTTTGCTCGCCCGCCATATTAAACAGCAAATGTTTAAGCTGGAGCCGCATGAGATTGTTAGAATGCTGGAGGAACGCACTGCAACCTTTCACTCTATTAATGAAGGGGTCATCGCCATTGATAATCAGCACATGATCACCATTTTTAATGAGAAGGCGAAGCAGATTTTTGGCGTGACAGGTGATGTCGTGGGCCAGAATATTTGGGGTGTGCTCTCTGATACACGACTTCCTGAGATCATCGATCGCGCAGAACCCGTCTACAATGAAGAAATTCATATGAGCGGAAAGAGGATCATGAGCAGCCGGATTCCGATTGTGATGAAAAAGAAGATCATCGGAGCGGTCGCCATTTTTCAGGACCGGACGGAAGCGGCAAAATTGGCAGAAGAGCTCACAGGGGTTAAAAACTTTGTGGACGGTTTGCGGGTGCAAAACCATGAGCATATGAATAAGCTTCATACGATTGCCGGGCTGATTCAGCTTGGTAAAGCCGATCAGGCGCTCGATCTAGCCTTTCAAACGACAGAGGAGCAGGAACATGTGACGGACTTTCTTCATCGCGTCATTCAGCATGATGCGGTCGCAGGATTATTGATGAGCAAAATCAGACGGGGCAAGGAGCTTGGCATCAAGGTCGAAGTAGATGAACATAGCAGTCTCCGTCATTTCCCTGAGCGGCTTGATCAGCATGATATGACAAAGCTGCTCGGAAATCTCATTGAGAACGCCTTTGCTTCGTATGATACTGTAGAAAGAGACACAAAAGTCATTTCCATTAGCATCGATCAAACGGAGGATGTCCTCGCGATTTTAATTGAAGACAATGGCTCCGGAATCGAAGAGGAATTAATTCCTTATCTTTTCGATAAAGGCTTCACACACGGCAAAGAGGGCGGAACAGGCTATGGCCTGTATATTGTAAAAACGATTATCGACAAAGGGATGGGAAATGTAGAAGTCACATCAAGCATCGGCATTGGTACCACCTTCTCAATCGAATTCCCAATGACCATAGAGGAGAGAGACAGATGACTCAGATTAAGGTGCTGTTAATTGAAGATGACCCGATGGTGCAAGAAGTGAATAAAGAATTCATTATGAGTGTTCCTGGCTTTCAAGTAGCAGCTGTCGCTGGAAATGGGGAGCAGGGCATCCAGCTGATTAAAGAGATTCGTCCAGATCTCGTGGTACTTGATGTCTATATGCCAAAAAAGGATGGCGTCAAAACGCTGCAAGACATCAGAAAACAGAAGATGCAGGTGGATGTGATTGTGATTTCAGCAGCGAAGGACAAAGAGACCATCGGCATCATGCTTCAAAATGGTGCGCGGGATTATATTATTAAACCTTTCAAATTTGAACGAATGAAAGAATCTCTTGAAAGCTATAAGGCGTTTAAATCAAAAATTCGAACCGCCGCGGAATTTTCTCAGGAGATGCTCGATGATATCATACGAAAGCCTGCTGTTAAGCAGGAAGATACTTGGCTTCCTAAAGGGCTGAATGTGCATACGATGAACGAAATTAAAGCGTATATGGGCTTGCAGGAAGGCGCACAGTCTGCAGAGGAAGTTGCCAATGCACTTGGCATTGCCCGTGTCACGGCACGCCGGTATTTAGACTTCCTCGTAAAAGAAGGCGAGCTGAAATTAGATATGCAATATGGCGGGGTAGGACGACCCGTGAATAAATATATCGTACATTCTGACTAAGAGACCAAAAAGACCAAAATGTACGATATGTCCATAAGCTTCACAGCCTTTGATGAAATCGCTATCATTTACCTACAGATAATAGTTAAGCGTTTACATCAAAGGGTGAGGGAGTTGATTTTTTATGAAAAGGCTTTTGAAAAACCTGACATTTCAGGTGATTGCAGCTGTCATCATCGGGATCATTGTCGGGATGGTGTGGCCAAACGTCGGAAAAGAAATGAAGCCGCTTGGTGATACCTTTATCAATGCCGTTAAAATGGTCATTGCACCAATTATTTTCTTAACCATTGTTCTTGGTATTGCCAAGATGGGGGATATGAAAAAGGTTGGAAAAGTTGGGGGAAAAGCATTTATTTATTTTGAAGTCGTCACGACACTTGCTCTGGTCATCGGTCTTTTTGTTGTGAATATCATGAAGCCAGGTGCAGGTCTTGACTATAGCAAGCTTGAAAAAGGGGATGTCTCACAATATACCCAAAATGGCGGACAGGGCATCGACTGGATGGAATTTGTCACACACATCGTGCCATCTAACATGGTTGATGCTTTCGCAAAGGGTGATATTTTACAGGTCTTATTCTTCTCTATTTTATTCGGTGTTGCGCTCGCTGCACTTGGCGAGAAGGGGAAAGGCATCATCGAATGGCTTGATAAGCTGTCACTCGTTTTCTTTAAAATCATTGGATATATCATGCGTGCTGCGCCGCTTGGTGCATTTGGGGCAATGGCCTATACGATCGGACACTTTGGGCTGGCATCGATTAAACCGCTCGCGAGTCTGATGCTCTCCGTTTATATGACGATGTTCATATTCATCTTTGTTGTGCTGAACATCATTTGTAAAATGTATGGCTTCAGCTTGTTCAGTTATCTGCGATTCATCAAGGATGAAATTTTGATTGTTCTTGGCACAAGCTCTTCAGAATCTGTGCTGCCAAGAATGATGGATAAAATGGAACGCTACGGTTGCTCTAAGTCTGTTGTTGGTCTTGTTATTCCAACAGGTTATTCCTTTAATCTAGACGGAACTTCAATCTATTTATCGATGGCCGTCGTCTTCTTGGCGCAAGTGTTTGGTGTAGACCTGTCAATCGGTCAGCAAATTACGATTATCCTTGTTCTGATGCTGACATCAAAGGGAGCTGCTGGGGTGACAGGAAGCGGATTTATCGTGCTTGCCTCTACACTTGCAGCATTACAGGTTATTCCGTTAGAGGGGCTTGCACTGCTGCTTGGTGTTGACCGCTTCATGAGCGAAGGAAGAGCCATCACAAACCTCATTGGTAATGGAATCGCAACAATTGTTGTCGCGAAGAGTGAAGGTGAATTTGACGAATCGAAGAGCAAAACAGCACTTCAGGAAATGCGGAATATGAAGCAGGCTGTTTAGTATAAAAACAACCAAAAACCGAAACCTTATGTTCTACATAGGTTCGGTTTTTTCTTGTGTAAAAAATAAAATCAATAAAATGACTACGAATCGTAAGACCTCGTTGACCTTTTATTATATAATTTACAGAAAGATCCGATATAATGTATATCAGATACGATGAAAAATAGACTTTAGTCCTGGCAGGTGTGTAACGTAATGGCGGCATTTTTAAAATTGTTCGAAAAACCCGGTGTTAAGCGGTTTTTAGTATTTGTAGTATTAGCCACAGCATTATATCTATTAAGAGGAATGATGAATTTAATTCTTCTGACCTTCATTTTCACCTTTTTGATGAATCGGTTAGAAGAGGTCATTAGAGGCTTTTTAAATCGCTTCCTGAAAATAGGACAGAAATCGGTCATTACTATTTTGTATATTCTTCTGGCTGGTGGTTTGACATTTGGCGGTTTCGTTTTTGTACCAATCATCGCCAAACAGGTGGAGCAGCTATTCCATTTAGGAAAGAAAATCGCAGATCATCCACAAGATTTACCCTTCTTTGACGTCATCACGAACGTATTTGGTGATTTCAAAATATCAGCTTTCTTTGAGAAAGGGTTTAATTTCCTCTATACATACTTAACTGATTTCAGCACGTTCAGTATCCAGGTCATTATGTCCTTAATATTAAGCATGTTCTTCCTGTTCGAAAAGGAACGCCTCATTCAATTTATGAACAAGTTCAAAACGAGTAAAATCTCCGTGTTCTATCATGAAATTGCCTTCTTTGGACGTAAATTTTCCCGAACGTTTGGAAAAGTACTCGAAGCACAGTTTATTATTGCAACCGTTAATTGTGTGCTAACGACAATTGCGCTAGGCATTATGGGTTTCCCGCAGTTATTTGGCTTAGCGGTCATGGTCTTTTTGCTAGGCTTAATCCCAGTAGCGGGTGTGGTTATCTCTCTTATTCCACTCAGCATCATTGCGTATACACTTGGAGGCGGAATGTATGTCCTCTATATTGTGCTGGTGATCGTGATTATCCATGCCATTGAAGCTTATTTCTTAAATCCGAAGCTCATGTCAGCTAAAACAGAACTCCCTATTTTCTTCACGTTTATTGTGCTGATCTTCTCTGAACACTATATTGGCATTTGGGGACTTATTATCGGTATCCCAATCTTTGTGTTTATTTTAGATATTCTTGAAGTTACAAATAGGGAAGAAAGTAATTAAAAAGTTCATATGAACCTGTTTACAATTTTCCGAAAATAAGGTATAAATGGTATGAAAATATCATATTACCACACGCTTAATCCTTCTAAAGGAATGGGGGACCCAAGTTTTTGGGGTGAATTTTTCTTATCTGAGAAAAAAGGACATCTCTTCGTCCTAACCCGTCAGCTAACCTCATCAGCGTGAAGAGAGTAGACAGTGGTACACGTATGGACACGCAGGCCCACGAGAAGACTCTCTCGTGGGCTTTTTGACGAGGAAGGGGAGATTTTATTGAAGCTGGCGACGAAAATTATTATTGCCTTGTTTGTAGGTGCCATCACAGGATTGCTGCTTAACCTTTTTGCTCCAAATGTATTCAAAGTGTTAAATCCTTATTTATTTACACCTCTAGGTCAAATCTTCTTAAACCTGATTAAAATGCTCGTTGTGCCCATTGTATTCTTTTCGATCACGCTCGGCGTAGCAGGCCTTGGCGATCCGAAAAAGCTAGGCAGAATCGGCGCAAAAACCATTACTTACTTCCTGCTCACTACGACTTTTGCCATCATCATTGGCATTTCATTAGCTGTATTAATCAAGCCGGGGGCTTTCGGCAATTTTGATACAAAAGCAGCTGATTATTCCGCAGAGGAAGCCCCATCAATGGCAGAAACACTACTCAACATTATTCCAACCAATCCAGTCCAATCGTTAGTTGAAGGAGATATGCTTCAAATTATCGTCTTCTGTGTATTTTTAGGTCTTGGCATCGCCATGCTCGGTAAAAAAACAGAAGGCTTGCTAAAGCTGTTTGAACAAGGAAATGAATTAATGATGTATCTTGTCGGTGTTGTGATGAAATTTGCACCGTACGGGACATTCGGTTTGATTGCAACCGCAATCGGCAGTCAGGGGCTGGATGCCATGAAAGCGATGGGACTTTACTTCTCGGTCGTGTTAATTGCGCTCATCCTGCATTTTTTCCTGACATATGGATCAACCGTTGCGATCTTAGCTAAACGAAATCCGATGGAATTCTTTAAAGGATTTTCTCCGGCGATGGTTGTTGCATTTAGTACATCAAGCAGTAACGCAGTGCTGCCGGTATCAATGGAAACAGCGCAAAAGCGTTTAAAGGTACCAGAGCCGATTTCAAGCTTTGTGCAGCCGCTGGGTGCAACCATCAATATGGATGGCACGGCCATTATGCAAGGTGTTGCGACCATTTTTATCGCTCAAGTATATGGGGTTGAACTGACGTTTGTTCAAATGCTGACGGTTGTGTTAACGGCTGTATTAGCAAGTATCGGTACAGCGGGCGTGCCAGGGGTAGGGCTCATCATGCTAGCCATGGTTTTAAATTCCGTGAATCTTCCTGTTGAAGGAATAGCGCTGATCCTTGGCATAGACCGCTTATTAGATATGGCAAGGACCGTAGTGAATATTACAGGTGACGCAGCATGTGCGGTGATTGTTTCTGAAACCGAAAAGAAGCATGAAAAAGAAGCGCCGACACCTAACTTATCACTGTAATAAGCAAGAAGGGCTGACTGGATCAGTCCTTTTTTTCATGGATTGATTTGTCTCGCGTGATATACTTTTTACAGGATGAGCGGTCGTAACTGCCGCCATAGGCTTTACATCAGAAGGAGGAACCACTTTGCAGTCTGCTGTTTTAAAAGTAGAGAAAGTCGATAAACAAATTGGCCGGAAAATGATCTTGCAGGATATTTCTATAGACATTGGGCGGGGAGAAATTGTCGGATTACTTGGCCCCAACGGGTCTGGAAAAACAACCTTGATTCGATTGATCGTTGGTTTGATGAAAAAAAACAATGGCCGCATCATGATCAATGGATATTCACAAGATGAGGACTTTCTCCAGGCGATGTCATCTGTTGGTGCGATCATAGAAAACCCAGAATTTTATTCGTATTTAACAGGCTTTGAAAACCTTGAAATGTATGCAGCGATGCACGACGGGGTGACGGAGGAACGCATTCAGGAAGTAGTGGAAAGAGTTCGCCTGGAGGATGCCATTCATCAGAAGGTCAAGACGTATTCGCTAGGGATGAAACAAAGGCTTGGGATTGCACAAGCTATTTTGCATCGGCCAAACCTGCTCATTTTAGACGAACCGACAAATGGACTAGACCCTGCAGGAATGAAGGAATTCCGGGAGCACTTGCAAATGCTCGTAAAGGAAGAAGGAACCTCGGTGTTATTTGCGACGCATTTATTGCATGAGGTAGAGGAGCTATGTGACCGCATGATCATCATTCAAAAGGGACAGATCAAAGCTAGCACTCATCTCCGTGATATGGAAGGGAAAGAGCAGGTGCTGATGAATATTCAGCCAATAGAAAAGGCGGTTTCATGGCTTGACGCACAGGAGTATACATATGAACGAGACGGAGCGCGTGTACTGCTTCAACTGAACAAAGAACGTGTGCCAGAGCTAAACAAACAGCTTGTGCTGGCGGGGTTTGATGTATTTGAAATGACGCCTCAAAAGCAATCAATTGAAGAGGCGTTTATGAAATGGACGGAAGGCGGGAAGACAGATGCTGAACCTCATCAAAAATGAGCATAAGAAAATTATGAGGAAAAAAATCACATTCATTGCTCTTGGGTTGATCGTTGTATTTCAACTAGCAATGGCTCTCACCTTGAAACGAGTCATATCAAGCTTTGGTGGACAAGACACAGTCGCAAACTATTTTGCTTATTCCACGAATGTCGTGTTTATTTTACAGGTGCTTGCTGTCGTTATTGGCGCGACCTTGATCTCAACAGAGTTTCAGAAAAGGACGATCAAGTTTTTATTGATCAGGCCAAAAACAAGACTGCACATTTTTCTGTCAAAATACATCACACTTCTGCTGACAGTCATTTATTTGTTTGTTTTTTATTATGTGTTAGCTTTTCTATTTGGTCTTATTTTCTTCGGTACTGATTTTGATGAAAGAACGGGGCAATTATTTCAGCATACGTTTGCCGTCATTGGATCTCAGTGGGTGGAAGTGGTCATGATGGCAAGCTTTGCTTTTATGTGTTCCAGTTTGTTTAGAAACAGTCTTGTTGCACTTGTGACCTCGTTTTTTGTTTTATATGCGGCGAAATCACTTGTACCGATCATGTCGCTCTTAGAAAATCAGTGGGGGAAAATCCTTCTTTTTGCGAATACGGACTTTACTCAGTACAGCTTTCAAGGACCGCCGCCTTTTCATGGGATGAGCCTTTTGTTTTCTCTATTTATAGTGGGGGCGCATTTTGTTTTCTTTGTTGGATCGGCTTGGATTCTTTTTTGGAAACGTGATGTAAATGTGTAAAAATTGTGTCAAATAACAAGAAAAATTCGTGACATCTTTGTGAAAACGAGTCTGTATTTCACGATAACCGGCCGATTTTGTCTTATAATAAGAAGGAGTCATGGAGGTGGCACTATCGTGAAAAATTTCATTACGGCTTTACCAATTTTGTTGCTGCTGTCGTTTTCGTTTGTGTCTTTTGCCTTCCAGTTTGATCATCTTGTTTATTTCAGACTAGCGCTGGGGATCTTTTCGTTAGCCGGTCTTTTCTTTCTGTATACACTTAAAAGAAACATGAAATGGTTCATGGTTTATTTATATGCGAGCTGGATCATTCTTGCTGCCGTTACAACATTTGAGGAACCAGTCTTTTCTCAATTTTTCTTCGGTGGTTTAACGATGACAATGGGTTATCTCACATATATGCTCATTTATTTAGGAATGAAGCAGGACCGTGTAGCGAAATCACATTAAAACAAAAGCCGATAAAATCGAATAACAGATTTTATCGGCTTTTTTATTTTATTGAAGCAGACAAAAGAGCAGCCAGTGATGACTGCTCCTCTTGTAGTTATGATTCACGCCCAGCAGCTGCAAGCTGCTTCTGGTGTTTTTTGTCGATGGTTTCGTATATACTTTCCATCATTTGAGGATCGCGCATGATCGCCTTTTTGTTCTCTTCAATCAATTGCTGATAGGTTTTGATCTTCTTCTTAGACATGTGACTCATCGCTCCTTTATTAGAATGACCGTCTATAGGATTTCACATAGATGAAATTGATAATCATTTTCAATTAGCAACTCCATTATACAAAGACAAATGTCATAAGTAAAGATTCAATTCAGAAAATTCACGTAACCGACATATTCCAAGCTGTATCGACGCTGCATTCTTTCCCAGGAAATAATTTTGTCATGACTTGTCGTAAGGGAAAACATCAATTTGAAACGTTTTGGCTGCGAAGCTCGTCTTATGAAGAGATTTAAAAAGAAAAAAGACACCAGCAAAAGTTTGCTGATGTCCTTCAATTAAGAAACGTGCTCTTGAAGAAACTCTGTCACTTCTTCAGGCGATTTTGCGTTTGCACTGTGTAAATGCCCTGTTTTTTCACCATTTTTGAAAATTAACAAGCTTGGAATACCCATTACCTGATACGTTTCCGCTAATTCAGGGAAATCATCTTTATTTATTTCAAACCATTCATGGTGAGCATAAGCTTCTAGGATGTCTGGAATGAACATGTCCATTCTTGTGCAGTCAGGACACCATGTTGCAAAGAATTTAACGATGACTTCTTTGTCTGATTGAATTATTTCATTGAATTGTTCAGTACTTGTGATTTTTTTCAATTTGTCACAACTCCTTTTCAATGTCATTTTAATATAAAATAAAGGCGAATGACATACAAATGCTCGGGAGGCGCTTACAACCTTTACAAATCATTTCAATTACGTAACAACAAAAATTAATTAGAGCATTTTTGCTTGAAAGTGATAAGATAGTAAAGATGAATTTTAGTGGGGGGAGTATCCATTGAAAATAAGTTTAGGATTGATTTACGGCGGAAAGTCAGCCGAACATAATGTATCACTGCAAACAGCCCTTGCAGTTACAAAAGCACTTAACACTGAGAAGTTCGATATACATCCAATTTATATTACAGAAGAGGGTGAATGGTTAAGAGGAGAAAAACTCACTGAACCAGTATCAAACGTCAAAATGCTTCAATTTGAACAGAACGCAAAGACGTTTTTACCAACTTCTTTAAATGAAAGCATGTTTCCACAGCCTGCAACGGTTGATGAGAAAATTGATGTTGTCTTCCCGTTGCTGCACGGACCAAATGGAGAAGATGGCACAATGCAAGGATTACTTGAACTGTTAAATATCCCGTATGTCGGCAACGGCGTTCTCGCGTCTGCTGCGGGTATGGATAAAGTCATGATGAAAGATGTTTTTGCACAAGCAGGACTTGCACAAGCAAAGCACCTTTCCTTCAATAAAAAAGACTTTGAGAAAGCGACAACAGAAAGCTTAGAACAGGTGGAACAAGTACTTGGCTATCCATGCTTTGTGAAACCTGCCAACATGGGATCAAGTGTTGGAATTAGCAAATGCCGCAGCAAGGAAGAGCTGCAGACTGCATTCGACCTCGCTTTCCAATATGATCGTCGTGTGGTCGTAGAAGAAGGCGTTGTTGGAAGAGAAATTGAGATTGGTGTATTAGGCAATGATGAGCCAAAATGCTCTGTCGTTGGTGAGATTGCACCTAAAACAGATTTTTATGATTACAAAGCAAAATATGAAGATGGCGATACAGATTTGATCATTCCTGCGAGTGTGTCAGAGGATGAATATAAGACGATTCATGACATGGCAATTAAGGCATTTAAAGCCCTTGATGGATCTGGTCTCGTACGTGCAGACTTCTTCCTTACAGAAAAAGGTGAAGTGTTGATCAATGAAGTGAATACAATGCCTGGATTCACACCTTTTAGTATGTTCCCATTACTTTGGAAGCACACTGGTGTAGAGTATCCAGAGTTGATTGAAAAGCTGGTGTCACTTGCAATTGAACGCCATCAAGAAAAACAAACCATTAAAACAACTTTTTAATGTGAGCAGCAAGCAGACACTATCCTTAGGTAGTGTCTCTTTTCCTTCAAACGTGAAATGAGAAAGAGAGGCGAAAAATCATGATCAAACGTACAGTGAAACAAATCGCCCAAATGGCTGGTGGAACCCTATCTAATCAAGCTTTTGGCGAAGAGCAGATTCACGGAGTGACAACAGATACACGAAAAGTATCAGACGGCGCACTGTTTATCCCGCTTATTGGAGAACATTTTAACGGTCACACATTTGCTTCAAAAGCAGTAGAGCTTGGAGCATCAGCTGTTCTATGGAATCAAAAAGAAGCCAATCCGCCAGAAGGCGTTCCTGTTATTCTTGTAGAGGATACACTAGCTGCGCTTCAACAGCTGGCGAAATCATACTTAAAAGAAGAAAATCCTCGTGTTGTCGGTATTACAGGAAGTAATGGGAAAACCACAACAAAAGACATGATTCATTCCGTCTTGCAAACAGCGTATCAAGTTCATAAAACAGACGGTAACTTTAATAATCATATCGGTCTTCCGCTCACCATTCTTGCAATGCCAGAAGGAACCGATATTGCGGTTTTGGAGATGGGTATGAGTGCAAAAGGCGAAATCGAATTTTTATCAGACCTCGCTGAGCCGGATGCAGCAGTCATCACAAATATCGGGGAATCTCATATGCAAGATTTAGGATCAAGAGAAGCCATTGCCGATGCAAAATATGAGATCGTAAAAGGCTTAAAAGAAGACGGCGTCTTTTATTACCTAGGTGATGAGCCATTGCTTCGAGAAAGATCAAGTTCACTTTCTCAGCGTGTAAAAACCTTTGGAGAAGCAGAGGACTGTGATATCAAGGTAACGCACATCAACCAGCTTGCAGAAGGAACAGAATTTCAAGTAGAAGGGTATGCCCAGGGTTTTCTCATTCCTGTATTAGGGAAACATAATGTGAAGAATGCACTTGCTGCTATTGCAATAGGTCAGCATTTTGGGCTGAATGAAAGACAAATTGCCCAAGGACTGATGCAAACGAAGTTGACAGGGATGCGGCTTGAGCTGTTTAAAACAGACAAGGGAATCACTGTCATCAATGATGCGTATAATGCAAGTCCGACTTCAATGAAAGCGGCCATTGATCTTGTGGGGGATATGGACGGCTTTGCCAACCGTATTCTTGTACTTGGAGATATGCTCGAAATGGGCAGCGAAGAAGAAACGTATCATTATGAACTTGGCCGTTACATCAAGCCAGAATTTATTGATCATGTCATGACGTATGGCCGCCTAGGTGCATTTATTGCTGAAGGAGCGAAAAAATCATTCGGGGCTGAGCACGTATTCTCCTTTATGGACAAAGAGGACCTGAAGAAAAAACTAGCTGAAGTGGCAGGGCCTGACGATGTTGTGCTTGTCAAAGCCTCACGCGGTATGAGATTGGAAGAAGTCATTACTGCACTATAAAAGTGAGAAGGTGACAGAATGATTGGCTGTTTATGTATTCACGGTTTTACTGGTGCCCCTTATGAAGTAGAACCGCTGGCACAATATTTAAAACAGGCGGCAGATTGGCATGTGCAGTCTGTCACGCTTCCGGGGCATGGGGATGAGCTTCAGTTAAAAGGCATTCTTTATCAAGAATGGATAGCGACAGCTGAACTCGAACTTCTATCTCTTTATCGGACTTGTGACACCGTGTATTTGGTCGGCTTTTCTATGGGCGGAATGATTGCTTCTTACTTAGCGGCGAAGTACCCAGTTGCCCGCCTTGTCCTTTTAAGTGCTGCGGCCAAATATGTGAACCCAAAACAAATGATGCAAGACACACGGCAGATGGTAAAGGAGTCCCTGTTAGGGATCGTTGATACAAACCCTTTATATGATCGATATCGCCATAAGCTCACAAGCACGCCGCTGTCAGCTGCGATAGAATTTATGAAGCTGGTAAAGCAAACGAAGAATTCGCTTGAGAAGCTTCATCTGCCTGTGTTAATTGTTCAAGGTGAAAGCGACGGGATTGTGCCTGCTTCAAGTGCAGAATTTATTTATCATAAAGTCCCGTCTCGCCAGAAAGAAATGTTTTATTTGCCGGATTGTAAACATCATGTTTGCCATGAGCCATGTGCCCAGCAATTGTTTGAGAAAGTAGAACATTTTCTAAAAAAAGCAATTTAATATATAGAAAAGCTAAAATGTGGCTAAACTAATATAAATTGAATCCCACTTGTTAAAATTTGCATCATTTTTGTCGAATGAGTGACAGGCCTATGGTACAATAGGAAAGAAAAGGTGGTTGATTCGGTTGTTTCAATATGACGGAAAAACCTTTGTCCCGCAGTCTAATTCGAGTAACGGAGAAGTATCAGCAGGAACCATATTTCAATATCGTCAGGACGGGAATATATTAACGGGCACATATCAAGGCGGCAGTATTATATCTGGCGTACTTGTAGGAACTGTGAATGAGGATGGAACACTTCATTTTAGATACCACCATGTAAGCAAGGACGGCGGCAT
>NZ_LKCP01000061.1:0-81717 GCF_001518755.1 Bacillus sp. AM 13(2015)
ATCCACATTAATGTTGGCAGAGACCGTATTGAGAATGAGGTCATACTGACCGGCTAGTGTCTGAAACGTTTCAGGATCACTTGTAGCAAAATAGTCTTTTGCGCCAAATGATAGTGCTTCTTCTTTTTTATTCAAAGAGCGGCTTAAAACCGTTACTTCAGCACCAAGTGCGCGTGCGAATTGAATGGCAACATGGCCGAGTCCGCCCATTCCGACGATAGCAACCTTTTTGCCAGGGCCTGCCTTCCAGTGCTTTAATGGAGAATAAGTTGTAATGCCAGCACAGAGAAGAGGGCTTGCGGCATCAAGAGGCAGTTGTTCAGGAATGCTGACGACAAATCGTTCAGTCACGACAATTTTTTGACTGTAGCCGCCATAAGTCGGTTCCCCGTCATAGTCACGGCTGTTATACGTTTGGACGACTCCTTTTGTGCAATACTGCTCGTCTCCATTTTGACAATATTCACAGGTGCCGCAGGAATCCACAAAGCAGCCAACACCTACACGGTCACCGATTTGAAACTTCGTCACATCATCCCCTACAGCTGCAACGACCCCAGTAATCTCATGACCAGGAACCATCGGGAAAATACCGCCGCCCCATTCATCAAAAGCGCTGTGGATATCTGAATGACAGATCCCGCTAAATTGAATATCAATTAAAATATCATGTGGACGAAGTGCTCTTCGTTCAATGGTCGTCCGTTCAAAATTCGCTTTTGCGTGTGAAACACTAATAACATTTGATTGGTGCGTCTGACACATTCTTGATCATCCTTTCAAAAATAAGATTCGATTCTTTCTTCTATACTGTACTTCTTAAAGTGAACTATAAGTCAACAGAAAACCTTCTGTAATAACGAATTCAACATTCTTGAATCAAGAATTGAGCCAAAAGCATCTTGCTTTCTTTTTTAAAATGGAGATGATGAGGAAAGGGAGATCGGAAGGTAAGAGAAAGAGGGAGGGCACAATGAAAATAGCACAAGCAGCAAAACAGCTCGATTTATCCACTGCGACACTTAGATATTACGAAAATATTGGTTTGATTAGAGAAATCAAACGTGACGATCATGGGATTCGTGATTATACAGCGGATGATCTTCAATGGATTGAATTTATCAAATGTATGAGAAATGCTGGGCTCTCGATTGATGCGCTTAGAGAATATACAGCCTTATTTTTTGAGGATGATGATCATACGTTATCTTCGCGAAAAAACATTTTGGTCAATGAACGAGAAAGACTCGTCCAAAAACAAAAGGAAATCGAAGAGACCATTAAACGATTGGATTTCAAAATAGAAAGTTATGAAGATATTATCCACAATCATGAGAAAAAACTCGCTCATCAGCTGAAAACTAGTTCAAATTAAACGAAGAAAAACCTGTGACAAGTCACAGGTTTTTTTGATAGAGTTATCTTTTTGTGTAACGCACCCAGTTATAATGTGCGTGGAGTGGTGTAACACCGTTGTAGGAACCAAGCCATTCATCGACACCTGCACCATTCCACAGGTTCATCATAATTTTCCCTGGTGTTTGAGGAATTTGTGTGGTGGCGGTATGCTTTAATTGTCCATCGACATACCATTTGATGGAGTTTGGCTGCCAGTCAAATGCATACGTGTGATAAGAGTTCGCTGCATCGAAACCAAGGTTGACGATCTTTTCATGATTTCCTACACCATTGGTATAGTAGTTAAACTGTACCTTTGTCGTATCTTTTCCTAGAAATTCAATGTCAATCTCATCCCAAGGCGTGCCATCAGTCGGTCCCGTATAAGTGAAGAAAGAAGAGACGATCCCCACATTTTTGGCGGGCTTCATGTTGACTTCATATAGCCCATAGCCGTACGTTTGAACGGAGCGGTTTTCTCCGCAGTCAAACTTGTTATAGGAGGGACTTGTGAGAGATAAACGCATTTCACCTGCTGAGGTCATAGACACATTATTTGCACGCCACGTACAGTTAAACATGTTTCCATTCGAGTATCCATCGGCTTTTTGCCATAACCCCGTATTATAGTTATTAAAAGGTTCATAAAACGATCCACCCGTTTGTGCCGAGGCACCCGCAGTAAATGTGGACAAACTCAAGACTAATCCAGTGACAACCAGCATCAACATTCGTTTCATACGGTACATATTCGCATTCTCCTCTCCTTTTATGGAAGCGCTTTCTTAATTGATCATACATGATTCTTTCAAAAGGGAAAATCGGTCTAAATAATGATAAACTGTGTGCATCATTTAATAGAATTGAAAGAAAAAAATAATGATTGACAATGCGGACAGTTGTCCGTAAGATAATATCGGGACAATTGTCCTAAGAAAAACCTAAAGTGTTTTGATTTAACACATAGAGATGAGTGTCATGTGGATGAAGGTAAAGAAGGTGTGTATGGTGGAAAAGGATATTGGTGAGGAAATTGAAGAGATCGCATTCTCCTTGTTTCAAGAATTTGGTGTAGAAAATGTCAGCATGCATAAAATTGCGAAAACAGCTGGTGTTGGACAGGGCACTCTATACCGCCGCTACGCCAATAAAAGTGATTTGTGCCTTTCTATCCTTGGGGAGAGATTTGAACAGCTGATCCCAGCTTTGCATCTTTACTTGAGCAAAATAAGTGATCAGCCGGTTCGTGAACGTTTACGCTATGTTCTCGAAGAAATTCATCTGATCGTCGGTCACCATTTAGACTGGATTCGGATGCTCACAATCTCTGGGAATTTAGAGCAGACAAGTAAAGTGTATGATAGTCATTACAGTCAATCACTCAGACAAATCATTCGTGAATTGCTTGAAGAAGCGAGAGAAAAGGGAGAAGCGAATATACAGGATATAGAACTGACAACGTTATGTATGTCTTCTCCAATGACGCCTGAGCTCATGTTTTATATACATGAATCTGGCTATTCGATCGACAAAATTGCTCAATTTGCTGCAGAAAAACAGATTTTATCCGTCTTTCAATAGACATGAAAGTGGCTCATTTCTGACCACCCTGACTTCCTAAGGTTCATCTAAATTGAAAAAGAAAAGGAGCCAACTTAATATGAACAAACAGCAAGCAGCAGCTTCTGAAATTCGAACGCTGCCCATTATTATTTCTTTTATCACAGCTGGATTTATTGGCCTGTTCAGTGAAACGGCATTAAACATGGCGCTGAGAAGTTTAACGTTAGACTTTGGAATTGAAGCGACGACTGCTCAGTGGCTGACAACAGGATATTTATTAACACTTGGTATTCTCGTACCGATTTCAGGACTCATTCTTCAATGGTTTACAACAAGACAGCTTTTCATTACGTCGCTCGTCTTTTCGATCATCGGAACATTTATTGCGGCGGTTGCCCCGGTCTTTAGTATTTTAATGGTAGCACGTGTCGTGCAGGCAGTCGGTACAGCATTGCTTCTGCCATTGATGTTTAATACGATTTTGGTCATCATCCCGCCTCATAAACGAGGCAGATCAATGGGGATTATTGGTCTTGTGATTATGTTTGCACCAGCTGTCGGCCCGACAGTCTCTGGTCTTATTTTGAAATCGTTGACTTGGCATTGGATTTTCTGGATTTCACTTCCTTTATTAATGGCTGCACTTGTCTTTGGTTTTATCTTTATGCAAAATATTACAGAACCAACAAGACCGAAAATCGACATCTTATCGATTGTGCTTTCAACCATTGGTTTCGGTGGAATAGTATATGGCTTTAGCAGTGCCGGTGAAGGGGGCGGCTGGAGCAGTATGCATGTCATCGTTGCAATTGTAGTTGGTGTCATAGGGATTCTCGTGTTCTCTTTAAGACAGTTGAACATGAAAGAACCAATGCTGAACTTAAGCCCGTTTAAATATCCGATGTTTGTCATTGGTTTACTTCTGATTTTAGTGTGTATGATGGTAATGCTGTCTGCTATGATGATTTTGCCATTGTATCTGCAAACGTCCTTGGCGCTTTCTACATTTACAGCAGGTTTAATGCTGTTGCCAGGTGGAATTATCAACGGACTGCTATCTCCAATCATGGGGGGGCTATTTGATAAGTTTGGTCCAAAATGGCTTGTCATTCCAGGTCTTGTCATTGTCGCAGCGACGATGTTTGGCTTTACGAATCTAAGTGTGAATACGTCAATTGGATTCATTGTAACTCTTCATATTACCTTAATGATCGGAATCGCGATGATCATGATGCCTGCTCAAACCAATGGATTAAATCAGCTTCCGCCAGAGCTATATCCGCATGGTACAGCGATTATGAATACCTTGCAGCAAGTGTCAGGAGCTATTGGTACTGCGATCGGTATCTCGATCCTTTCATCAGGAACTCGCAGCTTTATGGAAAATGTATCTGACCCCGCAAATCCGGTGAATCAGTTGCTCGCCTTTACAAATGGTGTCCAGCATGCATTTATCTTTGCCGTGATCATGACCGTCATTGGATTGATTATTGCTTTCTTCATTAAACGAGTGAAGGTAGAACAGCAAGTATCATAAGAGAAATGAAAAGCACTGAGGACATAGCGCCGCAGTGCTTTTTTCAATAAATTAGTCTTTCATCAAATAATGATATCATTAAATATGAAAAAAAGAGTCGTACATAGAATAGCGGTGAATACTCGAAACGGCTTCTACTTAAAATTCTTTCTCAAATTGGTGCAATGCCTTTTCTAATTTTGAAAGCCCATCGTCAATCTGTTCTTTTGTGACGGTCAGAGGAGGGATCATTCTAATCACTTCTCCTTCGTTACCGCATAAGTAAAAGAGAACTCCCTGCTCAAGGGAATAATCTAAAATCTTCATGACGGCGCTTCCATCGGGTTTTTTTGTTTTTGGGTTTATCATTTCAATTCCAATCATTAAGCCTACCGAGCGTATCTCTCCAATGACTGGGTGATTTTTTTTCATTTGTTTTAGTTTTTCAGCAGCATATTGACCAACCACTTTTGCATTATCTAGTAATCTTTCTTCTTTCATTATTTCAAGAGTGGTCAACGCTACCGAACAGGCAATTGGATTTCCACCGAACGTTGTTCCATGACTTCCAGCAGGCCATTTGCTCATCAGTTCTTTTGAAGCTACTGTGGCACTTAAAGGTAGACCAGAAGCTATTCCTTTAGCGATAGCCATAATGTCTGGGGTGACTTCAAATGTCTGAGCAGCAAACCACTCTCCTGTGCGTCCAAAGCCAGTTTGTACTTCATCAAAAATAAGCAGTATACCATGCTGATCGCATATTTCGCGGATCTTTTTCAGCCACCCTTTAGGAGGGATGATGTAGCCGCCTTCTCCCAATACAGGTTCTAATATGACGCAGGCTACTTCTTCAGGTGTCACTTGGTGTTTAAATAATTCTTCAAAATGTTTTTCTAATTCGTTAATGCAGAAAGTTTCTGGGTCTTTACCTTCGGGGCATGCCTGCATATTAGCGTAAGGCAGATGATAAGTCAGGTGAGACGGATTTATATATTTTCTATATTTACTTTTTGATGTTGATACGCTTAAAGCACCTAAAGAACGGCCATGAAAGCACCCCGTAAAAGAAATAGCATAAGGTCTCTTTGTTGCATATTTAGCCAATTTTAAAGCTCCCTCAATTGCTTCAGCGCCACTATTGGCAAAGAAAAAACAATTTAAATCTCCTGGCAGAATTTCACCTAGAGATTTGGCCAGCTTTAAAATAGATTCATACATAATGACTCCCGAAGGGCCATGAGTTAATTGATCTGCTGCATCCTTGATACTTTGTACGATTTTAGGATGGCGATGTCCTGTATTAGCTACTGCAATCCCGGAAGTAAAATCTAAATAGGTTTTCCCATCCAGCCCGTAGTAATAACAACCTTCTTCTTTTACCACAGGTAAGTTTGGATGATCTTTGGCCATGCTAGGTGCTAAATAATCACTCATGTTCTCAACTAAGGAACTCCAGTTGTTGCTCATAAAATCTCCCCCCTTAAGCATTTTACACCTCTACCTTTCCTCTGTTGCAGGTGTAGAATAACACGAAAATAATTAACTGAAAATTTTAACTTATTTATGGTAACTATTGAAATTAATGATGTGAGATAATCTGACAAGATGAGGTTTTTAAATATCTTTTAACTTTACAAAAAAACCGAACTAACCATTATTGGCAGTTCGGTTTTTTGTACGATCAGATATTCCAAATATTTATCTTAATGGTTTTTAATCAGCTATTTACTTTAAGGGTACGCAAATATTCAGAGAATTTCTCAAGACCTGCTTTTAATACATCTGTTGAACATGCGTAACCGATACGAACGTATCCTTCCATATCAAAGCAAGAACCTGGCGTTAAGAATGTGCCATTCGTTTTAAATAGGTCAACGCAAAATTCTTCTGATGAAACAGGGTAATCGTATTTCAGCATAGATGTTGTGCCTGCACGTGGCTTTACGTAGGAGATTGAAGGTTCGTTTTGAACCCACTCATCTAAAATAGCCAGATTATCTTTGATAATTTTGCGGCTTCTCCCTAGGACTTTGTCGTAGTTTTTAAGAGCATGAACGGCTAACATATCGTCAAGCACACCACAGCTGATTGTTGTGTAATCACGGTGTTTTATGCATTCAGCGATCACATCACTTGGACCTGCAATCCAGCCAAGGCGCAATCCGGCTAATGAAAATACTTTTGACATACTTGATGTACTGATTCCTTTTTCATATAAATCAGCAACAGATGGCACAACAAGGTTATCTTCCTGTAATAGGTTTCTGTATACTTCGTCGCACAGCAAGTAAGCATCACTTGAGCGTGCAATTTCTACAATTTCTTCAAGCATTTCTCTCTCAATAATAGCACCTGAAGGATTATTCGGATTGTTGATAATAATCAATTTTGTTTTTTCGTTAATCAGAGACTTTAATTCGTTTAGATCCGGCAGGAAGTTATTTTCTGGTCTCAATGGCAGCAGATCTACATTCGCGCCAAATGAAGCAGGCACATCATATAACTGCTGGTATGTTGGGTGTACAGCAATTACATGATCTCCTGGCTCAATAAGAGAATAGAGCACTAAGAAGTTTGCACCAATTGCTCCATTCATGACAAGTACATTATCAGCTTCAACTGTCTCATACAGGCCAGATACTAAGCTTTTAAACTCTGGAGATCCTTCAATATGTCCGTATGTTAATTTTTTCTTTCCGACTTCATTGAAAAAATCTGCCGGATTTGAGCCGTCGATTCCAATCAACTCATTTACAGTGAAAGATTCAACACATGTTTCCGCGATATTATAAACGGCCTCTTGCTCGTATAAATTCATCCAATGTTCTACAGCAAATGTTTTAATATTCATCCGATTAACTCCTTTGTAAGTATGATCTTATTTTTTGATACATAGTCTTTTGGTAAAGAATACTTTCTAAAATCTGCTTATTTAAAAGGCTATCGATCAGTTACAGCTTTGTCGACATCCCAATTTGTTTTTCTTCTGCCTGTTCTAGAACATAGCTCGCTGTCAATAGATCTTGAAGAGAGATGCCTGTACTGTCAAAAACTGTGATGTCTTCTGGAGAAATGCGTCCTGGTGCTTGATTTGTAATCACTCCTCCAATTTCCGAAATGATGCTATCTTTTGCGATGATGCCTTTTTTGAATGCAGTTTCAAATTCTCCTACCGTAACAGACTGTTCATGGTCATCAACGAATATGCGAGCATCAGTTAAAATATTTTCATCAATTTCCTGTTTTCCTGCCATGTCTGCACCCACACATGAAAAATGAGTACCTGGCATTACCCATTCTTTTAGAATAATTGGTTGGCGTGCTGGAGTAGCTGTAATAATAATATCTGCATTTCTCGTAGCTGTTTCAATATCATTAACCGGCGTATACTCAATCTCTATCTTTTGAAGCATTTCTTCATAAACTTCCGGGTTTTGTTCTTTAGTTTGAGCTAACAGCTCTTTTAACTTGCCTTTGATGTCTGCACAAAACTGACCAGCTCGGTCAAATGAATGAGCATTATACACTCGAACTCTTTTGATATGGTTCATTGTCATTAAAACAGCTAAGATTTGATAAGCTGCAACATGACCTGATCCTACCATAAGCAATTCTTCTGAATCTTTTCTTGCTAAATATTTAGCTCCAATTCCACCAGCTGCTCCGGTGCGCATCATGGTCATATACTCACCGCTCAAGATACCGATTGGAAGGCCTGTACGGCTGTCAAGAACTAAGACAGTTCCAACAACAGCAGGAAGGTTTTTAGAAGGGTTGTCACCGAACCAGGAAACAAGTTTTAAACCGAAAATGCCTGCTCCTGACAATTCTCCTGATTTAATATCCATGTCCGCTTTACCAGGTTCGAACTCGTGAAACACCATTGGGAATAAAGAAGCTTCTTTATTTTCTTTTAAGACGTAAGCTTTTTCTACGATATCGATTACAATTTTCATATCAAGAATAGCTTTGATATCTTCATGATTTAATACTTTAAATGGGTACATAATATTCTCCCTTTCCCTTACTTCGTTAAGCTCTTTATCAAATCTATCACAGGATGAAGCAAGCTAAAAATTAATTAATTTAATAGTATGCATTAGAAAACTTTAGCGATATATCATAACCTTAAGAGTAAGGAGATGATTTGGTTTTTATTGGTATTTTAAATTAGGCGATTCAATAGTTACCAATAAAAAATGAATGATTCGTATCAAACTTTTAGATTTTCTCGTTAAAATTTTTGATATAATGATTTGATTACTATTCTCTTCAGAGCATCTTGTCTATGGGGTTATATGGTTAACCTTATATCCTTTTGGTTAGTAGCTTTTGTAGGCTATAAAAAATATAGATAGTGAGATGAAGGTTAAATGGAACTCAGGAATCTAAAAACTTTTCAAGTAGTAGCCAATGAATTGAATATGACCAAAGCTGCAAAGATCTTAAAATATACTCAACCCACTATTACTTTGCAAATTCAAGTATTAGAAAGGGAACTAAACCATTCTCTATTCACCCGTATTGGAAAAAAAACGTTTTTGACGCCTGCTGGAAAAAAATTAAAGCAGCATACAGATAGATTATTTGAATTAATGGAATATATGGAAAGAGACATGGAAGAGTTAAATGGTCCTTCCGGAAGTCTAACTGTGACAGCTTCAGAATATTATTGTACGAATCACCTTTCCCTACTGCTTAGTTCTTATACAAAATTGCATACACAAGTTAAGCTGCGCCTCATGCCAGCAAACAGCCTTATAGCTGTCGATAAAATTTTAAATAATGAAGCAGATATTGGGATTGTTGCAGGGGAAGTTGATTCCTCAGAATTAGAAAAGTTTGTTTTAGAAAGGGAAAAGGCGGTGTTGGTTGTCTCCGCCGATCTTACAAAAAACCGCTCTAAAGAAGAGATTATAGAATCTTTTCCGTTTCTTGCTTATCATGAACATTGCGGTTTTAGCTCAATTACAGAGCAGTGTTTTTCTGAAATTAACACCCGTCCATCTTCTATCATTGAATGCGGGGGAAGTGATGAAACGATTAGGCGGGCAGTTTTAAATAAAACCGGAATCGCCTTGCTTGGTGAAAATATGATTAAAGAAGAATTAGCAGAGGGTATTCTTATCCCATTGCATTACTGTGAAAAACCAATTGAAACATCTGTCGTATATTTAAAAAGTCGTTCAGAAGGACCAACCATTCAATCTTTCTGTGAATTGCTCAAAGAAACTTGGTTTGCAGTTACAGATTGATCATTTTTTCTTAAAAATTATTTATTTTTATAGGTTTTCAGCTGTGATATAAAAACGAGTTTTCCCATTTACATTAAACATGGACAACTCGTTTTCTTCGTTTTTTCATTCTCTTAGTATCGTGTGTTAAATTCAGTGCGTTACTTAGCTTTATTGATAAGTTTAGCTAATAAACGTATACCTTCTTCAATGTCTTCTTTTTTTATTTTGATTATTCCAGTAAGGTGCTGCTGATTCAGTAGAAGGAAAAGAGGAAAAAGGAACGAATGAGTTAAGAAGAAATGAATAAGATAGGAGTCTGAGATCATGAACTTAGAAGAACAAATCAAAATCGCTGCTTCATTACGCCAGCCATCTGAAGGTTCATTAGCGAGTCAATCGGAACTAAAGCCAGTAAATCCTCCTGATGTGAACAAAATGGAATATGACATTCCAACAAGTGCTGGCGAAACAAAGGTGTGGGTGTTTAAGCCAGTGAACACATCAAAGCAGCCGCTTCCGGTTTTTGTGAATTTACATGGTGGCGGATTTATCATGGGCAGTGCTGAAATGGATAATCCATGGTGTCCAGTCATTGCAGACCGGGCGCAATGTATCGTGGTCAATGTCGAGTATCAGCTTGCTCCTGAGCACCCTTTCCCAGCGGCTCTTCATGAATGCTACGATGTACTGAAGTGGTTGTATGAACATCCTGACGAGCTTCAAATCGATCGGAATGCATTAGCCGTTGGCGGACATAGTGCAGGAGGAAATTTGGCAACGGCTGCTTGTCTATTGAATATTCAAAAAGGAAATACACTCCCAATTGTTTATCAGGTGCTTGATTATCCGCCGCTTGATCTAGCCACTGATCCAGCAGAAAAGCCAGCGTTTGATGAAGCGATTCCAGTTGAATTGGCGAGACTCTTTAATTCCTTCTATCTGCAAGGCCAAGATCCGCGCAATCCGCTCGTTTCTCCGGTTTTTGCAGATCGTACATCCTTGGCACAAATGCCTCCAGCTCTCGTCATCACAGCAGAGAAGGATTCGCTGGCTGAAGAAGCTGAGCAATATGCTGCCAAGTTAAAAGAAGCTGGGATAGACGTCACGTATAAACAATTTAAAGGAGTTCCACACGGCTTCACGCACGCCGGAGATTTAGCCATAGCTGAAGAAGCTTGGCATTTGATGGGGGATAAGCTAAAGAAGGCGTTTGAATAAAAAAAGCAGTGTGATTCAAAAGCACAGGAGACAACGGGCCTGTGCTTTTCTTATTGTTTCTGAAAAAAAGCGTCAGATATCTTTCCTCATTGTCGATATAATAGAGAAAATAGATGATTTCTAAAAAAGGAGCTAATGAAATGAAAAAAGAACAGCTGCAGGCATTTTGTCTTTCTTTAAAAGGAACAACCCATGATTATCAACCTGAGTGGCAGGCAGATCGTTATCATATTGGCGGAAAGATGTTTGCTATGATGGGGGGAGATGCGAATCGAAAGCCTGTCATCACTTTAAAATGTGATCCTCTTCGTGCTGAAGAACTAAGAGAGATGCATGAAGGAATTATCCCTGGCTACTATATGAATAAGACTCATTGGAATTCCATTTACCTTGATGCAGAGATTCCATCCTCATTTGTAGAGGAGCTAATCGAACATTCCTATCAATTGGTTTTTCAAAAATTAACAAAAAAATCTCAGCATGACATCCTCCAAAATGATTCAAAAGGAAGTAACTGAGGAGCTGTATCTAAGTTGACATGATGCCCTTTGACTCTCTTCAAAATTGACTTGAGCGAAACGCTGTCGTTATAATTTAACCAGTTAGAAGACGCGAATAGGGGGATGTAAAATGGGCTATACAGTCATTACAGGAGCAAGCTCAGGTATTGGATATGAGGCGGCTCTCGCCTTTGCAGCACGAGGGAAAAACCTTATATTAGCTGCACGCCGGCTCAATAAACTCCAGGAATTGAAGAAAAAGATTCATGATCAATTTCCCGATATCAAAGTAGTCATACAGTCAGTTGATTTAACAAACATAGAGCAAGTGTATTCATTTTATGAATCATTGTCAGATTATGAGCTGGATACGTTCATTAATAATGCAGGGTTTGGTCACTTTGGCTCTATAGGAGAACAAGATTTAAGTAAAATTGGGGATATGCTTCATCTGAATATCGAAGCATTAACGATTCTATCCACCTTATTTGTTCGTGATTATGAGCAAGTAGAGGGAGCTCAGCTCATTAACATTTCTTCACGAGCAGGCTATACAGTCGTTGGCAATGCCGTCACCTATTCAGCAACGAAGTTTTACGTGAGCGCCTTTACAGAAGGACTGGCCCTAGAATTGAAAGAAAAAGGTGCCAAATTACAGGCAAAAGTATTAGCGCCATCCGCGACAGAATCAGAATTTGCAAAACGTTCATTGGATGTAGACGAATTTGAATATGAAGGCAATTTCAAGAAATATCATACATCAAAAGAAATGGCTGCTTGTATGCTTGAGCTTTATGACAGTGAAAAAACAGTCGGTATTGTGGACGGAAAGACATTCGAATTTGAATTGAAAGATCTAATCTTTTCACACGCAGGTTCAATGAAGAAATAACGATTCCCATCACTGAGGTACATTTCCTCAGTGATTTTTTTTTGGCATGATTGACTGTGTGGTCAAGGATAGGAGGTATGTAACAAGATATATACCCTTCGTCTCTATATAGAACAGGAGCTTGTACGTCCTGCGCATTATGTGGTTTTTTCATACATTCTTTGATAAAACAAAGAATCACAGGTCCAGTAGATAAGACTGCTCATGATGATGATGGGTAAAGACGCCGGGCTCCCAATACCATCAACGAAAAAAAGCATGACAACCAATGCAATCAGTAAATAAGCAGCTAAATAAAGAGGGTGAAAAGCCTTTGGCTGTAAAGAAAACAATAACTGCAAAGGAACCGCAAAGACGAAATAATAAACAAAAAAGATAGGAATATAAAATATCAAAAACGCAGGCTCAGCTTGAATAAGTGGAAATAAGCATACAAACAAGCCGAGTAAAGTAGAGCTGATGAATAGTGTGATAAGGATTTTGTGAAAGGGTAGAAGTGAATGCAAAATGTATACTCCTTTTTTGTAAAATTTACTATATTTTATCATAAATTCAGTGTCAAGCATCGGTTATTTTTTAAATACGCAACCGTCAATACTCAATTTAATTACAGCAAATTTAGGTATTAAGAATTGAATAAACTCTTAATATAATGCCCTTTTTACCTTTATTTGGTTCTATATCTTTAGCCTCATGCCGATGAATGAAGGTATGGTATAAAGTAAAGCCTATAGAAAGAGATTTAGCCATGAAATCCATCAAATGAGGAAAAGAGATGATCCAATGAACATGACAAAATGGTTAGGTGCTGTCCTTCTTTCTGTTTTATTACTAGTGACAGCAGCTTGTGCGAACACAGGCACTCAAGAGAATAGTCAAAGCGAAAAAGAAAACGTATCCAGTGAAACAAAAGAGAAAAACAATGCGGTTGAAACAGGGAATAAGTCCTTATCAAATATTAAGGTATTAGCCACAGGCGGGACGATTGCTGGCAGTTCAGACAGTGATACAGATACGACGGGCTATAAATCTGGTGCACTTGGCATCGATAAAGTCATTGCTTCTGTTCCACAGCTGAAGGATATTGCAAATGTCACTGGTGAGCAGGTTGCGAATGTTGGAAGTGAAAATGTTGATGACGCTCTTCTTTTAAAATTAGCCAAACGAGTCAATGAGCTATTAAAAGATGATCAAGTGGATGGCATTGTCATCACGCATGGAACAGATACACTTGAAGAAACAGCTTACTTTTTAAATCTGGTGGTCAAAAGTGATAAGCCTGTTGTGGTTGTTGGCTCAATGAGACCAGCATCGGCTATCAGTGCAGATGGCCCGCTTAACTTGTATCAGGCGGTGAAAATTGCATCCACCAAAGAAGCGAAGGGCAAAGGGGTCATGGTCACATTAAATGATCGAATTGCATCAGCTCGTTTTGTTACGAAAACAAACACAACCACAACTGATGCCTTCAAGTCACTTGAGCAAGGATACATCGGAGTAGTTACTGGTGAAGTGGTGTCCTTTTATAACGAACCGACAAGAAAACATACAACTGAAAGCGATTTTGATGTATCGAAGATAAAAGAATTGCCACAAGTTGATATTTTATACGGCTATCAAAATGATCAAAAATATATGTATGATGCTGCAGTAAAAGCAGGAGCAAAAGGGATTGTTGTAGCCGCAGCAGGAAATGGAACGATGTCAACAGAAGCCATCAAAGGAGCAACAGATGCAGTGAAAAAAGATGTGGTTCTCGTGCGATCAAGCCGTACGGGTAATGGAATTGTCACCCATGAAAAAACGGATGATGAACATCACTTTGTGTCGTCTGATTCATTAAACCCGCAAAAAGCACGTATTCTGCTCATGCTGGCACTGACGAAGACAAAGGATCCAGATAAAGTGCAGAGGTATTATGAACAATATTAATGAAGAAAAAGACCCGAGTCATATTGGGTCTTTTTTTATGCATGTTTCTGATGTTCAGCACGCTCCTTTAAAGAGCGTAAAATATCTCGCCAAATATCGTCTACATCAGTAAGAAAGTGCCCTGCTTGATCTATATAATGCGTTTTGACGTTTGGAATCGCCTGAGCTATTTTTTCTATTTCTACAAATGGAGCCATCGTATCTTCTTTTCCATGCCAGACATCAACAGGGATTTGAATATCTTTCATATCGAATGCCCATGGTTTCGAAAGTAAAATGGGTTCACGAATACACTCATCCACCGATTGACGAGTCGCTTCGTGTAAATGTGTCATCATCATTTCTAACTGCTCATCGGTTTGAAGGAATTGCCGATCCCACGGATGTAAATGCTTGTTCCCGTTTTTGGCCAGCTTCTTAAATTTCTCTGGTTTGTTCTCAATCATTTTTTTCTGGGAACGATAGCTTGTTTTCAATAGCCAAGGAAACTTCTTACTAAGGAAAAAGGCTAATTTATTTTCTTTCAGCATGCTTTTTGGTGGTTTTCCACCCTCAAAAGGAGTTGTACTTGAGATCAGAGCGGCAGAAAGAACGCGATCCGGCAATTGATAGGCACAACCAGCAGCGAATGCACCGCCTCCAGATACACCCATCACTGAAAAATGTTGAATACCAAGATTATCTGCCACTTCCTGCACGTCTTTTGCCCAGTCTAAAATTGTGCGATCGGGTAGTGGGGTGGATAAACCAAATCCAGGTCGATCCAAACAGATGAGACGAATGCCGAGCTTTTGAGAGATTGGATCATCATCTAAAAACATCACTCTTGATCCAGGTGTTCCATGAAAAAAGAAAATTGGAAACCCCTCAAGATCACCGTATTGAATCAAACCGATGTGCCGGCCATCTTGTAAATGAATGCTTCTCATATTTTCAACCCCTTAATAGTTTAGTTAACTTAAATATTAGGGAGAGAAACACCGTATTAAGGCGCTTCTTTCGCAATCTGATAGATTTTTTCGTATAGAGATAGTAATGTTTTTAAATCTTCTTTTGGAAGCTTTGCATAATATTTTTGAATTAGATGCAATTGAATGTCTTCTGTATTCTTGTGATAGTCATGTCCCTTTTGAGCACAATCAACAATGATTTCTCTTCGGTTATGCGGATTAATTTCTCGTGTGACATAGCCGAGCTGCTCAAGCCTTGATACAAGCTGGCTAGCTGCACTGGCAGAAATCGAAAAGTAATCAGCTAATTCATTGATCGTTCTCGTTTTCGTACGCAGCAACTCAAGCGTCAGCTCTTGTTTGGCTGATAAATCTGCATACTCATGTTTTAAAAATCGCTGATACTCTTCTACATAAATTGAGCCTAGAGCATTCGAGTATTCTATGATTTTTTTACTGTAAAGAATAATTTCCTCATCCAATGACATCACCTCTATTCTATTATAGGCAATTTTTATATTTAAGTGAAGTTAAATATAAAGTGAAATTAAATGAATGATGAACACGTAGTAGGTCAAGGCAGTCATGAAAAGGCCGCAGAAGAAAGATGCGTATAAGTCCTTTTTAGTGATAACGCAGATGACTGTTTTGTTTGTTTTCACATGAATTACGCCTTATGAATCGATGCCTTTTTCATTGTATTATGAGGAAAATCCATTTATAATGAAAAAATAAACCAACTGGTCGGTTTTATTTTTTCACATTAAGAAATGTAGGGTAGAAAGGGATTGTGACACATGACAAGTACACAAAGCGGGGCTGGAAAGAGTGAGAAGACGAAGCAAAAAATCGTCACCGCTTCTCGTGATTTATTCGCGAAAAAAGGTTATTCAGAAACATCCGTACGCGATATTTTAGAGGCTGCTGAGGTGAGTAAAGGTAATCTCTATCATCATTTCAAAGGAAAAGAGTTTTTGTTTCTTCATATTATGGAAGAGGATCATCGTGTGATGATGGAAACGTGGCATGAGGAAAAGAAAACACTGAACCGAGCTATTGAAAAGCTTGCCGGATTTGCAGAGCTGCTCAGTCAAATGGGGATTAACTACCCATTAATGAGAGCGAGTGAGGAATTTTGTGCCAGCGCCTTTACATCAGATGAAGTCATGGAACGGCTGAACAAGATTGATGTCGATTTTGATGATGTGATGAGAGATATCTTACTTGAGGGAAATGAAGATGGCAGCTGGTCGATCCAGCATGTGGAGTCAAAAGTGAAAATATTACTTTCCGTTTTTTATGGATTAGACGTGTTATATAAAAATGACACCATTGAGCAGAAGAAAGAGTTACAAAAAGAGGCGATCTCATTGTTTATTCACGGAATCAACCATCATGAGTAACAAGTGAGTCAGTAAAGGGGAAACAAACATCATGCAAAAACCGATTCGTGAGCAAAAAGCTGTACTCGTTATTTTATTGAGTAATATTTTTATTGCGTTTTTAGGCATTGGTCTCATTATTCCTGTCATGCCGCTATTCATGAATGTGATGCATCTAACAGGAAGTACGATGGGATACCTTGTGGCGGCGTTTGCCGTTGCTCAGCTCATCGCATCACCGATTGCAGGTAGATGGGTAGACCGCTACGGAAGAAAGATAATGATTGTGTCTGGGCTGTTCCTCTTCGCGTTATCGGAACTCGTTTTTGGTCTTGGAACACACGTGTATGTTCTGTATGTTGCAAGGCTTCTAGGCGGAATTAGTGCGGCATTTATCATGCCGGCTGTCACTGCGTATGTCGCAGATATTACGACCGTTCAAGAAAGATCAAAGGCGATGGGCTATGTTTCTGCGGCCATTAGTACTGGTTTTATCATTGGCCCGGGAATTGGCGGGTTTATTGCAGAATACGGCGTACGCCTGCCATTCTTCTTTGCAGCAGGGATTGCGTTTATTGCCGTCATTTCGTCTATGTTTATGCTGAAGGAGCCTTTAACAAAAGAAGAGCGAGAGAAGCAAATGATTGAAGTGAAAGAATCGACTTTCTTTAAAGATTTGAAAAAATCGATTCATCCTAGCTACCTCATTGCCTTTATCATTGTATTTGTCCTCGCATTTGGACTATCTGCATATGAAACAGTCTTTAGCTTGTTCACAAATCATAAGTTTGGATTTGGTCCAAAAGATATAGCCGTGATTATTACCGTCAGCTCAATTGTGGCAGTCATCATCCAAGTACTTGTGTTTGGTAAACTGGTAAATACCCTAGGAGAAAAAAGAGTCATTCAGCTATGTCTGATTATCGGGGCTGTCCTTGCTTTCGTTTCAACCGTTGTGTCAGGCTTTTTGGTTGTATTGATTGTCACATGTGTCATTTTCCTTGCGTTTGATTTATTGCGTCCAGCATTAACCACCTTCTTATCCAAAATCGCTGGCAATCAGCAAGGATTTGTCGCAGGAATGAACTCTACCTACACAAGCCTAGGTACGATTTTCGGGCCGGCACTTGGCGGCATCTTATTCGACCAAAATATTCACTTCCCATTTTTATTCGCAGGTGTTGTCTTATTTCTTGGATTAGGCTTAACCCTGATTTGGAAGGGAAAAGTGACAGAAGAGGCAGCTGCAGAATAATGTCATGCAGAAGTAAGAGACCTTTTAACTAAGGTCTCTTTTTTAAATTCCGCCATTGATGCAGAAGATTGCTTTTGCTGAAAAGAGTCCTGTATGTCAGCAGCTTTTTCTTTATAATGGAAGGAAAGGAGGAAAAATCGTGCATCTCTTGGAACGGAAAAAGATACCATCAATGAAAAAAGGAATTAAGCAGATCGATCCGGCATATCCAGTGTTTGTAGATGCAGTCATGGATGGCGTCATACAAGGGCATCTTTATGTAGATGATGAAGCGCATCCGCTTGTATATTTTCTCGAAGCTTCATGCGGCATTTATTATGTGGCAGGAAGGAGTGAAGCGGAGCTGTTACGCTGTTCAGCCTTCATTGTGGATGTGTACGAAAGGCAGAAAAGACAAAATGCCCGATTCACCATATTTTCAGCAAACCCCTTAACAGATGCATTGATGAAAAAATGTCTTGGGTTATATCTGAATGAAATGGAAAGACATGCGTACGTTTATTCACAGGCACATTCTCATGTCTCTGCGCCTTATCCAGGCTATAGAGTAGAGCGGACAAATGAGCAGGTGATGACTGCAAGCAGGGCTTTTCCTCCCAGCTATTACGAAGTCTATTGGGGTGAAACAGCTCGCTTTCTTTTAAAGGGAATCGGGATTGCCATTTTAGATGGAGAGAACGTGGTGAGTGAATGTGTCTCTATTTTTTCAAGTAAGGATCGTGCAGAGATAGATATTTGGACAGATGAGACTTATCGAGGAAAAGGTTTGGCGCTGCTGGCAGCTCAGCATATGCTCAGCATCTGTCTTGAAAAAAAGAGGACACCGCATTGGGATTGCGATGTCCATCACCAAGCTTCAATCAAACTAGCAGAGAAGTTAGGCTTCCGGAGGATCAAAACCTATCGATTGTTTTATGGTTCATGATGAGAAGGTCTTGAGATACCAAGCATCCATTGCAGAATGCTCGGAGCCTTCAAGCGGTTCTGAAAGAAGAGAAAAGCCGTATCGCTGATAAAGGCCTATAGCCGCTGTTAATTCTCGGCGGGTTTCTAAATAACACGCTTCGTAGTATGTAGAGGCATATTCCAGCGCCGTATCCATCAGTTTTTTGCCCGCACCTTTTCCTTGTGCTTTTGGACTTAAATAAAGCTTTTGTAATTCACATACTCCATTTGTGAATGGAGCAATCCCTACACCACCCACAATCTCACCATGCTCTTCAGCAATCCAATAGGCTGCATGAGTCAATGATTGATAATATTCGAAAAGCTGGTCAAGCTGGGGGTCAGTGTAGGCTGTTCCTTCAATTGCTAGATTCGCTGATTCTAGTGACTGGCGGATAATTGCTGCGATATACGGATTGTCTTTTTGCTCGATGGGTCTAATGTTCATTTGAAGTACCTCCGTTGTCATGGGATCAAAAAGAGAAAGGGAGTTGATATCATATGTTCTGGCTGCAAACAGCTATTTTTACAATCGTTATTTTGTGTCTCTCATGGTGGGCAGGGAAAAGAAGCCGGCAGCGTCATGCGGGGTTCATTGTCCCTATATGCTTGATTTTATTTGGTTTGGTTTTATTGATTGTCAGTCTCTTTATTGGTAGATGGGAAGGCATGGCGCTCAGTCTATCAAGCGTCTCTATCGTTCTCTCTTCCATCATTTGTTTAATCATCGTCACTGGGATTCAATTTTTTAAAAAAGATGACCCTTCTTAAGCAGGAGCATCTGTATTCATCATGTTTTTATATTCTTCACGAAGGATGCCCATGATGATGACATCTGAGTATGTACCGTTGAAATAGAGCGCTTGGCGTCTTTTTCCTTCATATTGAAATCCGGCTTTCTCATAGCTTCGAAAGGCTCTTGGATTGTGGGAAAAGACTTCAAGCTCAAGACGGTTGAGTTCTAATGTGTCAAAGGCAAATGCTTGAACCATCCGAACAGCTTCAGTGCCATAGCCCTTTTGAAAATGCTCCGGCCCGTGAAGCGCAATGCGGAAGCTTGCCGTATGATTGATTGGATCAATGTCCACAATCGCCGCATCTCCAATCATCTCTTTCGTATCCAGCAGACAAATGGCGAAATCTCGTCTGCTGTCATCTTGCAAAAAACGGGTATAGGCGGATCGAATTTCTTCTAGTGTGAACGTTTTGCGTGTGCCAGTCATATGAAGTGTTTCTGCATGCTGACACCCTCTTTGAATACCAGGATAATCTTGCTCTTCAATCGGTCTCAAAAATATACGAGTCATGACGGATCACCCTCCTCTATATATCGAGAGATTTCAATTAAATTCAGATCAGGATCACGGATATAAACAGATTCAATTGGACCTAATGTACCGGTGCGTCTGACCGGCCCCTCTTCAATCGGGACCACTTGCTTCCGGAGGTGCAGCAGCAAACTGTCCATGTCTAAATCGGTGATAAAGCACAAATCATGAGATCCAGGAAGAGGATGAGCCGCTTTTGGCTCAAATTCATGACCTGCTTCATGAAGGTTGATCTTCTGTAAACCAAAACGAAGCGCTTTACGGCCTTCACCAAAAGTTTCTTCCTTCATCCCTAATACGTTCGTATAAAAGCGAATGGTGTCCTCCATATGTTGTACAGTCAACACGATATGATCAAGTCGTCGTATCATCAGTCTCTCCTCCAAGTATGATCATTGATTGAACTGACTCTATTATATCATCACCTGAAGAGGATACCTTATTTAATCACGGTTTTATAGCTCCAGCTTTCCAAGGACATTTCCTTTCCGCGCAATACCCTTTCATCAAACTCCATCCAGCCATTTTTCCGGTAGAAATGACGATTGGCCTCGTTGTGTGTAATCAGTGTGAACAGTCCGCCGCCTTGCCGGGCGATAAAGGGAAAAAGGCATTGCTTTAACATGCGGCTTCCGAGTTTTTTTCCTTGTTGGTCTTTTGCCACGACAAGTGCTTCTAAATACCAGTAAGGCTGCTTTAAGGAAGAACACGCTTTTTTTGCCTCCTTTAAAACACGGAACACATGCTGAATGGCCGATATACCGCCAGTGAAGAGTAGCTTTAACCCACCTGACAATACATAATTCATGACGCCTGGTTCAGGAAGATGCGGATGCTTTAAAAGGGCAGCAGACACAACCTTCTCGTTCTCAACCCCGACAAAACAGATTTGATGCTGAAAATACACCTTTGTATTGACCAAATGCAGCTGACGAGCGAAAGCAGAGCGCTTTGAGACCTTTTCACATAATAAGTCAAAAAATGAATAGTCCTGAAACGAATCATCTAACAACTCTGCCACTTGAGGCAGTTCATCCTCTCTGGCAAGTCTGAAATGAAGCATATGATGGCCTCCTTTTTTGAACAGATATATATTATTGAACATGTGTTGATTATAATAAGAAATAAAGAGATCGAACATCGGCAATGGATGATAACCTGTTCATAATTAGACAGTTAGCGCCTGATTGTTCAAAAACGGAGGGGATTTCATGAAGGACAGACGAACAATCAAAACAAAAAGAGCCATTCGGGAAAGCTTCCTTGAGCTGTTAAAGGAAAAGGAAGTCCAGCAGATTACGGTATCAGAGCTATCAAGGAAAGCGGATTTAGGCAGGGGAACCTTTTATTTGCACTATCAAGATGTGTTTGATTTATATGAACAGCTTGAGAAAGAACTATTCGATCAGCTCGGTGGGTTATATGATGAAACCTTTCCAAGTCAGGATCCTCTTGATATGCTTTCCTTTTTAAACAAAACGACTGAATACTTGAAAGAGAATCAGTATATGTTGACGTTATTTGTAAAACCAAATGGCCCAACGACCAATCAATTCAAAGCCTTTTTCAAAGAAAAAATCATGAAAGAGTGGCAGCTTGATCAGCGTCCTATTACAGAGAATGAACAAATAGAGGCCTCTTTTGTCGTGTCTGGTGTCGTGGGGGTGCTAGAGGAATGGATTCATGAAGAAATGACCATTGATGCCGGCAAGCTCGCGCATAAATTATACGAGCTTCTCGTCAAGGTGGAACAGGAATCGTAAAAAGGGAGAAAGTTATGTAGTCTTTGTCTTTCCTTTTTGATAAAATAGAATATATGTTCTTATTTGAAGTAAGGGAGTGGTGGGATTGAGTGAGAAAAGGAAACTGCTTTTTTATGGGGCGATGAGTATCGATGGATATTTAGCGAGAGAGGATCACCGGCTCGATTGGCTAATAGGGACAGAGGGTGAAGATGAAACGAGCTACGACACCTTTTATGCGTCAGTCGATACACTGATCATGGGGCGCAATACATATGAACAAGTTCTTCAACTGTCACCAGATGAGTTTCCTTATGAAGGAAAGACATGTTATATCATGTCACGTACGTTACAAGACAGTCTGGAAGGAACCCATATCATTCGCGAAGATGTCTTATCATTTGTGAAAAAATTAAAGAATGAAACAGGCCGGAATATTTGGATTGTCGGCGGCGGGGGACTGCTTCAATCTTTCATAAAAGAAAGATTGGTGGATGAGCTTTTTCTTCAAATCGTACCTGTCATCATTGGAAGAGGAATTCCTCTCTTTTCGCCAGCGGACCTGGAATCCAAGTTTTCATTACAGGAAGTACATCAATATAAACAAATTGCTGAAATGCATTTCACCTTAAAAGAAGAGGACCACTGAACCAAGGTGGTCTTTTTTTCATGAAACAAACTCATTGACAAGAAAATATCCTAGTGTTAGGATAAATTTATCCTAGTTTTAGGATTTCTTGAAAAAGGAGTAGTTGCCATGGTGCAGCATGATCATGAATTAGATTTAAGGCTATTCCGCGTATGGATGAAAGCCTATCAAGCCCTTTTTACAAATATCCAAAAAGACATTGAACGTTATGATATCGGATTTGAAAACTTTCAGATCCTTGAATTGCTCTACAGTAAAGGGCCTCAGCCTGTTCAAAAAATTAGCGACATCTTGTCAATCCCAAGTGGTAGCATGACATATGTCGTGAACAAGCTAGAAAAACAAGAACTGGTGAAAAGGCAATGTGCGCCTTCAGATAAGCGGGTATTCCATGTACAGCTTACGGAAAAAGGGAAGCAATTGTTTGACGACATTTTCCCTAAACACACAGAGGTCATTTCGCAAAATCTATCCTTTATTGAAAAAGAAGAAAAAGAGCAGCTCATTGAATTACTAAAAAAAATCGGTTTAGGTGCAAAACAACTTCGCGAAAAGGGGAAACAAGATGACACTCAGCTTTGATACATTGGTACGTGAAAGACGATCCGCATCAAATTTTTTGCCAAATATCTCGATTTCGAGAGAAGAGCTTAACAGCATATTTGAAGAGGTCAAGCTGGCACCATCTGCTTTTAACTTACAGCACACACAATATGTTGTCGTCCAAACAGAAGAGCTGAAAGAACAAGTAAGAGAAGCGGCATTTGGACAATATAAAGTGCACTCTGCTTCAGCAGCGATCATCGTACTCGGAGATCCAAAAGCTTATGAGCATGCAGGGGACATATATGAAGGCCTGAAAATGCTAGGCATTTTAAATACGCAGCAATACGAAGAAATGGTCAGAGAGACCGTGAGCTTTTATGAGCAGAGAGGGGCAGATTTCCAGAAGGAAGAAGCGATCCGAAATGCTTCCTTATCTGCCATGCTGTTTATGCTTGCCGCTAAAAATAAAGGCTGGGATACTTGCCCGATGATCGGTTTTGATCCCGAAGCAATGAAAAATGTATTAAACATTCAATCAGATTTAGTTCCTGTGTTAATGATTACACTTGGAAAAGAAAAAGTAGAAAGCAGACAAGCGAGAGGTTATAGAAAGCCAGTTTCTGAATTTGTGACATATTTATAAGATAGGGGGTTCCAATCATGGAACTAGGAATTAGTACATTTGTCGAAACAACACCTGATTTTCAAACAGGAAAAACAGTCAGTCATGCACAGCGTATTCGAGAAGTAGTAGAAGAAATTATTTTAGCAGATCAAGTCGGTCTCGATGTATTTGGCGTAGGTGAGCATCACCGTGAGGATTTCGCCGCATCGAATCCAGCTGTCGTCTTAGCGGCTGCAGCAACACAAACGAAAAATATTCGTCTGACAAGTGCAGTGACAGTCCTTTCATCAGCAGATCCTGTACGTGTATTTCAGGATTTTGCAACGCTAGATGGACTATCAAACGGACGTGCAGAAATTATGGCAGGCCGTGGTTCATTTATTGAATCATTCCCGCTCTTTGGCTATAACCTTGATGACTATGAAGAATTATTTGAAGAAAAGCTTGATTTGCTGTTGAAGTTGCAGCAGTCAGAGCGTGTTACATGGAGCGGCAAGCACCGCCCAGCCATTCAGGATGTTGGGGTATACCCAAGACCTGTTCAAGATCCGCTTCCGATCTGGATCGGCAGTGGAGGAAACCGTGAATCCGTCGTACGTGCTGGATTATTAGGATTACCGCTTGTACTTGCCATCATTGGCGGAAGTCCAAGACAGTTCGCACCGCTCGTTCAGCTGTACAAGCAAGCGGCAGTGCACGCTGGGCATGACCCTGAAAAATTAACTGTAGCATCACATTCTCATGGATTTGTTGCGGCAGAAACAGAGCTGGCAGCAGATCAATTTTTCCCATCCACACAGCATGTGATGAACACATTAGCGAGAGAGCGAGGCTGGGGACCTTATACTCGTTCTACGTTTGACGCAGCGAGAACTTTAGAAGGTGCGCTATATGTAGGAGATGCAGATACGGTGGCAGAGAAAGTCATTCATCTTAGAAAAAATGTAGGCATCACACGTTTTATGCTTCATGTACCGGTTGGTTCAATGCCGCATGATCAAGTGCTAAAAGCCATTGAGCTATTTGGAAAAGAAGTGGCTCCTAAAGTAAGAGAAGAGGTTGCCCGCTGGGAAGCAGAGCAAAAATAAATAAAAAGGCCGATCAAGAGAATAGGCTTGATCGGCCTTTTCTTATGCTTAAGGATCAGTGATACATGGTTTTACTGTAGGACATTTAGCAGCAGAAGCAATTGGTGTGATCGCCAAGGTGAAGAGGAAAACAATTTGAAAACAGATGAGCCATTTTTTCATGAAATCACCTCCGTTCACAATTGTTTCACTAGATTGAGATGAGGACAAAAGCATAGAAGTATGTAACACACTCTATCCAGCATAAGACAATGATATCATAATTTTCAAAAAAATGAAAAAATAAACTTACAAAAGTTCTAAATTATGGTATAGTTTATACGTTCAACAAAAAAAGGAGGGATTTTTTTATGAAAAAGGTCATATCTTCTGTTTTGGTTGGAGCAATTGTCTTAACGGGTGCTGGGGTCACAACTGCTCCAGTGGAAGCAAAGGAGCAAACAAACAGTGAAGTAACGGCTCAGGCCAGTCGAACTGTTTCAGTAACAAGAACATATACGACATCAAACATCCCAGACAGTATTGTATATGCACAGGATGGCTGGGTCGGTATTTTAAAACGAACATCTATTGAAGAGTTAGGATTAGGAAAATATAGAGTCACATTTACTGGCACAGTGGTACGCGATCCGGGATTTAATTAAATAAAACAAAAAGCTGACAGATGGACAAGCCTGTCAGCTTTTTTCATGAGGATAATAAAGAATCATTTGCATCCGGACCATTTGTTCTCCAGTTTGTTTATACGTGTGCGTCCGGTCCGCTTTAAAACGAATGGAGTCTCCGGCTTTTAAGGTGTATTGTTCATCGCCAATGGATAAATCAAGGACTCCCTCAAAAACAGTGATCAATTCCTCTGTTCCTCCAATGTGTTCAGTCGCACGCAGCGACCCGCCACGATCAATTTCTACTCGGTACATTTCAAATTTCCCCCGGTCATCGAAAGGAAAAGTCGTGTATACGCGATAACGGCCGTCGTCCTCAGTTAAAACCTGCGCATCCTCCTTGCGTACCACCTTGATTTCAGGCTGTGGTGCGTAAATGAGCTCACTAAAAGATACTTTTAATCCGTTGGCGATTTTCCACAAAGTCGTGATGGTAGGGGTTGATTCTCCTCTTTCAATTTGTCCAATCATCGTCTTGCTGACACCAGTTAATTCTGCCATCTTTTCGAGGCTTAATTTTTTTTGATCTCTAAGAAGCCTCACGTTTTTAGAAATAATCGATTGTACGTCTTCCATGAAAAAAGCTCCTTTCTCTATTTACTTTATAAAGACCGAACGTTACAATAAAACGCAATATACGCAATATACGCAATAAAGTAATTAAAGTCTAAATAACGTATAAGGGAGGCGGCATCTTGATTGTATCTATGTTGATCTATGCTTTTGTTAGCAGCTTTACCCCAGGGCCAAACAACATCATGGCCATGGTCTTTACGAATAAATATGGGGTCAAGCAAACATTTCGATTTTGTTTAGGTGTGGGTATCGGATTTCTCGTTATTTTGTGTTTGAGCTGCTTCTTTAATATCATTCTTTATCAAGTGATGCCGAAAATAGGCTGGGTCATGGCGTTCATCGGAGCCGCATACATGATTTATTTAGCGGTCAAAATCATGAAAAGTAAAGGCGGTGATGACGAAACACTTGATCGCTACAATCATTTTATCCCTGGTATGATGCTGCAATTTATCAACCCAAAAGCGATCTTGTATGGATTGACTGTGATTTCAACATTTGTTTTGCCATATGGACAATCTAATATGCAGTATGTCATATGGACGCTGATTCTCGCACTTATTGGCTTTCTCGGTACATTCAGCTGGAGCTTATTTGGCTCTTTGTATAAGCGCTTTTTGACTGCTTATGAAAGACCGTTCCAGTATGTGATGGGGATGCTTCTGATATACAGTGCGATTTCGATGATATGGGGCTATGTGATGTAAGCGGTCAGGAACTTGGCCGCTGCCTGCCCATCACAACAGTATCATAATATAATCCGTCACTCAGCCGTTTATCGTTTTTTAATACACCTTCAATCAAAAAGCCATGGTTCTCATATAACCGGATGGCTTTTTTGTTCGTTTCAAGCACATGAAGAGACATCTTCTGAATGTCCTGCTGATCTGCCCAGTCAATTGAAGCGGCTAAAAGCTCTTTCCCAATGTAATAGCCCCAAGCATCTTTCTGGATGGCGACGCCAAATGCCACTTTGTGAGCAGAGCGCTTGAGTGAATGGCCCTCGCATCTTGAAAAACCGACAATCTTTCCTTCAATAGCAGCGACCAAAAATAAATGCCGGCTTTGCTTGGTATCCTCTTGAATCAAAGTCTCAAATGCTTTTTCATCAAGAAAGGCTTCGCCTGGTTCACGGTCTAAATATTCTGTTTCACCATCGATTTTCAGTCTGAGAGCTGATAACTGTTTGGCATCGGCCATTGAAGCGGACCGAATATGATAGGTCAGCCCACGAACTGTGAATATCTTTTCAGAGATGATCATTGATGAATACCCACCCTTCTTTCCAGTATGTCTATCATACCTGAAACGTGTACATCGCACACTCAGATGTTTTGTATCTGTCAAAAAGGCTAAATGAATAGTATCAAACGTGGAGGTGGAACAAATGAGTGAAGAAAAAGGACATATGGATAAAGCGAAAGGAAAAACAAATCAAGTCAAAGGGCAAGTCAAAGAAAAGCTTGGGGAAGCAACGGATCATCAAAACCTGAAAGCAGAAGGGAAAAAGGATCAAGCAAAAGGAAAACTTCAAGATAAAAAAGGCGATGTCAAAAATAAGCTGAACGAGTAGATCCGAAACCAGTGCGTTGCTTCATGTATTCATCATCACATGTCTTTCATCAAAAAAATGAATAGATGTGTGAAAAGAATTGATTATACGCTCTCACGATCATCATGTAGACTTGAGATAGAAGACATGATCAAGGGAGATGGATGAAATGGAGCACGTGTGGGAGAAAGTTGACGAGTATATTAAAGACAAGTTGATTCCTAAAGATGACGTATTGGAGCAAGCTCTTACTAATAATAAGCAAGCAGGTCTGCCAGCAATTGATGTGTCACCAGCTCAAGGGAAAATGCTTTATTTATTAGCAAAAACGAAGAATGCAAAGCGCATTTTAGAAATCGGGACACTTGGTGGATACAGTACTATTTGGCTTGCGCGTGCTCTTGAAGAGGATGGAGAACTCATCACATTAGAGGCTGACAGCCATCATGTACAAATCGCACAGCAAAACATCAGCAGAGCGGGCTTATGGGAACAAGTGAGCATTTTGCAAGGAAAGGCATTAGATACGTTATCTCAGTTAAAAGAAAGGGCTGAGCTTCCATTCGATTTGATTTTCATTGACGCAGATAAACCAAACAATCCGAAATATCTAAAGTGGGCGTTAGATTTCTCAAAAAAGGGAACAGTCATTATTGCGGACAATGTCGTCAGAAATGGAGCAGTCATTCATGACTCTAGTGGGGATGAGCGAGTGCAAGGAACTCGTGAATTTTTTGATCTACTCAAACAAGAACCGAGAATAGAGGCAACAGCGATTCAAACTGTTGGTGAAAAAGGTTATGATGGATTTGTATACGGAATCGTCAAATGAAACAAAGCTTAACCACATGTGGTTAAGCTTTTTCTTTTAGAAAAACCATTAAAAAAACCATCTAGCAGTGCCCATCAGCATGACGCCGACAAGAACAGTAAGTGACAAGCTTTTTGTCCAAACAGCGATGAGTACAGTGGGAGTCAAGACAGCAAGATACATCCAATGGATAGTGACGCCTGTGCCTGTTGTTGTATGGATGAAGAGATGCTCTGCAATCAAAGCTGTAAAGATACAAATAGGAATAAACGATAACCATTTCAGCACCACTTCAGGCAGCTGAATACTTCGTACAAATATAAAGGGTACCACTCTTGGAATGATGGTGACGATCATACAACCAACAATGAGCCATAACATAAAGCTGCTAATCATTTATCTGTCACCACCCCAATGGTTGCGACAATCATGGTGGCTAACAGAACAGCCACGTGTGAAGGAACGAAATGAAGCAGAACAAACATGGCAATGACCATATACAAAACAAGTGACAGGCGATGAGTTAACTTATTTTTGGGAACTGTCTGTAACGAAAGGACTAGCAGTGCAGCAAACATCGCTGATAAAGCAAAATCAAGACCAAGCGCTTCAGGATTTGAAATCCAGTGTCCAAAAATGCCGCCAAGTATGCAGGCCGCAATCCAGCATAAATAAGCCGTTATGTTCAGTCCGTGCATCCACCGGTTATTCAGCTTTCCATGCTGAGCTAATTTATTCATGGCTACGCCAAAGGATTCATCAGTCAGCAAGAGACCGAATCCGATATTTTGTTTTAAAGAGTAGCGTGTAAAATGAGGAGCCAGCGTCAGGCTGAGTAATAAATGACGCAGATTCACAATAAATGTAGTGAGAATAATAGCGGAAAGGGGACTTCCCGTGACAAGCAGTGCACAGATAATGAACTGTGAAGCACCTGCATAAATAAAGATTGCTAGAAGTGCAATGTCCCATAAGCTCAACTGTGCACTAATTCCAACAATTCCAAAGGCAAACCCGATACTCATATAACCAAGCAGGGTTGGCACACAATCTTTTATTCCCTCGAGAAATGGTTCATGTTCCGTGCGGGGAATATGTTTCCTTGCTTCAATATCCAACGACCTCTACTCCTTCTCTGCATGACGATCTATAGTTTTAATTACTATATGAAAACGAATTCATCATGTCAAGACCCGTTTATCTTCTATTATTATATGAAGAAAAATGGTGAAAAAAAGGATTGAAGTCAACCAGAATTTGTTATAAAGTAGTCTGAAAATAAAAACAAATGAGGTGACGACAATGCAATGGAAGCCTTTATTTGAACATGATGTACCAAACACCCTCCGTCCATAACGGAGAGTGATCTCCGTTTGTGGATATGGCGATCAATATATCCAGTAACGGAGGGGAAAAGATGAATGAAAAATATATAGGCGCCCTTTACCTAGCAATCGCTGCAAGTATTTGGGGCGGCATGTACGTTGTTGTCAAAGTAACAGTAGCGGTGGTTCCGCCGCTTGAGCTCGTATGGATGAGATATGCTGTAGCAGGAATTGTGCTTGTGTGCACCATATGGCGCTTGGGCTATTCCTTTCGATTAGATAAAAAAGATATCCCGCTTGTTGTAATGATCGGATTGATCGGAAATTTCCTATCAATTGTGACCCAAGAAATCGGCACCATGTATACATCTGCACAAATGGGGGCTGTGATTACATCTGCGACCCCTGCTTTTATGGTGCTGTTTGCGTTCTTTCTATTAAAAGAAGCCATGACTGTTAGAAAATGCGCATCCATCCTGCTTGCTACAGCAGGTGTATGGCTCATGATTGGACCAGTCGCAGTGCAAACAGATGAATTTATTGGCGGTCTCTCACTCGTCATCGCTGCTTTTACATGGGCACTCATGTCTGTTTTGCTTAAACGGGTTCCAGGAAAGTACCCTCAAGTGGTGACGACCACATATGCGATCATGATTGCATTCATTGTCTTAACACCACCTGCTTTATTTCGTTTACCTCACCTAGATGTGGAGCAGATGGCAAGACCGGAGATTTGGGGCGGTATTCTCTATCTAGGCATCATCTCAACAGCTCTTGCATTCTTTTTGTGGAATAGAGGGCTTCAATTGATGGATGCCTCGAGCGGCGGTTTGTTCTTCTTCTTTCAACCGATTGTAGGGGCAGCTCTTGGCTGGCTGCTTTTAGGTGAAGAGATGGGGATACGCTCATTCATTGGGATTCTATGTATCTTTGCAGGAGTCTATACTGTACTGCGCCAAAAAGAATAAAAAGAGATGTCCCTTATAAAAGGGGCATTTTCTTTAAAATGGATAGGGTAAGAGAGATAGAGATGGGAGGGAAGCAGAGTGATACAATTTCCGCATTTGCAAAAAGGACAAACAATTGGTGTCACTGCACCTTCCTCAGGTGTACAGCCAACTTTACATGATATGTTTAAGCTTTCATGTGAACGAATGAAAAATAGAGGCTATGATGTCATATGTGGAGAGACGGTCTGGCAGCAGGAAAAGGCAAAATCTGCTCCTGCGATAGAACGAGCAAACGAACTTCAGTACATGATGACATGTGATGAGATTGATCACATCATCCCGCCATGGGGAGGACAGTTGCTTATGGAAGTGTTAGAGCACCTCGATTTCTCATCGATGCAGAAAAAGTGGATTCTTGGTTACTCAGATACGAGTGCACTCCTGCTCGCGTTGACATTAAAAACAGGCATTGCCACTGCACATGGACCGAACTTAGTAGATCTTCAGGGAGAAGAACTTGATCAAACGACTGTCATGTGGGAAGAAGTGCTTTCAACAAAGGGAGAAATGGACATCAGTCAGTTTTCTTCATCTATGTATCAAAAGGAATGGAAGCGTGACGATCCGATTAAACATGTTTTTCATTTAACAGAATCGACCGCATGGCATACGGTTGATCAACAAGAAAAAATAGTAAAGGGAAGACTGCTGGGTGGCTGCATTGATGTCATACGTCATTTAGCAGGGACACCTTATGGGGACGTCAAAGCTTTTCAGAAAACATTTATAAAAGGCGAACCGATTCTCTGGTATTTCGAAAACTGCGAATTAAATGCTGCAAGTGTGAAGAGATCGCTTGTTCAATTAAAACTCGCAGGGTGGTTTGATCACTGTTCAGGTATGTTGTTTGGGCGAAGTGCAGTAGATGTGCCTGTTGAAGGGTATCAGTATCAGGATGTATATGAAGAATTACAAAAGGAACTACAAATCCCCATTATTTACGATATAGATTGTGGGCATGTCCCGCCGCAAATGACGCTGATTAATGGGGCATATGCAGAAGTGCAGCTGCATCCTCAAGGAAAAGCCGTACTAAAACAAACGTTTTTAGCATAAAAAAGGAAAGGGCGAACCCTTTCCTTCATATAACATTACATCCCTTTTGTTTCTTTACCTGCTTTTGGAACTTCCCAAGCTGACTCACGGAATACTTTTTCCCATTTAGATACGACAATACAAGCAACGGCATGCCCTGGAACATTCACGCCTGTTCGTGCCATATCCATAATTCGGTCAACACCGGCTATAATGGCAACGCCTTCTGCTGGAAGACCGACTGCATGAGCGGTTGCCAAAAGAACAACGAGTGAACCGGATGGCACAGCTGCAATCCCTTTACTCGTTAACACAAGAACAAGCATCATCAAAAGCTGCTGTGACAGACTCATGTCGACACCAAACGCTTGTGCAAGGAATACGCAGGCAACTGATAAATATAAACTCGATCCATCACAATTGAGAGAAAGGCCAGATGGAATCACGAAGGAAACGATTCTTTTTGGACACCCGTATTTCTCCATTCGTTCCATCAATTGAGGAAGGACAGTTTCAGTACTCGTAGTAGAGAAGGCAACAAGGAACAAATCCCAAATCATTTTTAATACTTCGAAGTAGTTAAAACGGAAGATCAGTGCGACCAGAGGGAATAAAGCAAAGAGAATAATGAATAATCCTAAAAAAACAGTCCCGACAAGCTTCATCATTGGGATTAATAAAACAATGCCATATTGGCCGACAGAAGCAGCCATTAATGCAAGAACCCCAATAGGTGCTGTTACCATCACCATCTGTGTGAGCTTAAACATGATTTGTGCCACTGATTCAAAGAAGGTGAGAACAGGAGCAGATGCTTTACCGATGCCGCTTGCCGCTACACCAAATAATATGGCGAAGAAAATAACAGCAAGTAAATCATTCTGAGCCATAACATCGACGATATTGGTTGGAATGATATCTAATACCATTTGTTTAAAGTCAACGACCTTCTCAGTATAACCATCTAATTCCCCAATATCTTTCTTAGCTAATTTAGAGAAATCGAGACCAACGCCAGGCTTTAGACCATTTGCCAATAATAGACCGATCCCAAGAACGATGGTTGTGATGACCTCAAACCAAATGATCGTCTTTAATCCAAGGCTGCCCATTTTCTTCATGCCGCCGCTGCCGGCTGCACCAATAACAATGGTAGAGAAAACGATTGGAACAACGATCATTTTAATCAGCCTGATGAATCCATCTCCAATTGGCCGCAGAGCCATTCCGAAGTCAGGGAAGAAATGGCCGATAAGAGCTCCTATCACCAAAGCGATCATGATCTGAAAAGCGATAAACTTTTTCATCATCTCCTACCTCCTTTAAATGCTTGGAAAAATATTAAGAATTTTCCAATAAATAAAAATTCTATGTGGCCATGTTTTGTCCTCCTTTGTATTTAGAAAGATTTTATTTAAGAATCATTGGAATTATGAAGAAAGAGAAGAAAATAGGGCTATTACATGTCTATTGATCTAAGAAAAAATCAATTTTAAAAAAACATGAAACTTTTTTAGAAAAATGTATTGACCCTTTTATGTGATCCATGGTATATTTTTATTCGTCGCTGATGACGTATTTGAAACACAGATGTTCACACGGATGCGGCAAACAAATTTTAAAAAGATGTTGACTTAATAAAAACGATATGTTAAGATAATTAAGTCGCCTGATTAAGCGCCCGTAGCTCAATTGGATAGAGCGTTTGACTACGGATCAAAAGGTTAGGGGTTCGACTCCTCTCGGGCGCGCCAATACAAACCACGCGGGTGTAGTTTAGTGGTAAAACCTCAGCCTTCCAAGCTGATGTCGTGAGTTCGATTCTCATCACCCGCTCCATTTTGAACATGATCTTTGAAAACTAAACAAGACAAAACGTACCTGTTAATTCGAGTTTTATAAAAAAATCCTATGATACTTCATAGGTAGTCAGTCAAACGCTGACGAAAAACAAAACTTCGGTTTTGTACTTTTTCGGAGAGTTTGATCCTGGCTCAGGACGAACGCTGGCGGCGTGCCTAATACATGCAAGTCGAGCGGACAGAAGGGAGCTTGCTCCTGGATGTTAGCGGCGGACGGGTGAGTAACACGTGGGTAACCTGCCTGTAAGACTGGGATAACTCCGGGAAACCGGAGCTAATACCGGATAGTTCCTTGAACCGCATGGTTCAAGGATGAAAGACGGTTTCGGCTGTCACTTACAGATGGACCCGCGGCGCATTAGCTAGTTGGTGGGGTAATGGCTCACCAAGGCGACGATGCGTAGCCGACCTGAGAGGGTGATCGGCCACACTGGGACTGAGACACGGCCCAGACTCCTACGGGAGGCAGCAGTAGGGAATCTTCCGCAATGGACGAAAGTCTGACGGAGCAACGCCGCGTGAGTGATGAAGGTTTTCGGATCGTAAAGCTCTGTTGTTAGGGAAGAACAAGTGCGAGAGTAACTGCTCGCACCTTGACGGTACCTAACCAGAAAGCCACGGCTAACTACGTGCCAGCAGCCGCGGTAATACGTAGGTGGCAAGCGTTGTCCGGAATTATTGGGCGTAAAGGGCTCGCAGGCGGTTTCTTAAGTCTGATGTGAAAGCCCCCGGCTCAACCGGGGAGGGTCATTGGAAACTGGGAAACTTGAGTGCAGAAGAGGAGAGTGGAATTCCACGTGTAGCGGTGAAATGCGTAGAGATGTGGAGGAACACCAGTGGCGAGGCGACTCTCTGGTCTGTAACTGACGCTGAGGAGCGAAAGCGTGGGGAGCGAACAGGATTAGATACCCTGGTAGTCCACGCCGTAAACGATGAGTGCTAAGTGTTAGGGGGTTTCCGCCCCTTAGTGCTGCAGCTAACGCATTAAGCACTCCGCCTGGGGAGTACGGTCGCAAGACTGAAACTCAAAGGAATTGACGGGGGCCCGCACAAGCGGTGGAGCATGTGGTTTAATTCGAAGCAACGCGAAGAACCTTACCAGGTCTTGACATCCTCTGACAACCCTAGAGATAGGGCTTTCCCTTCGGGGACAGAGTGACAGGTGGTGCATGGTTGTCGTCAGCTCGTGTCGTGAGATGTTGGGTTAAGTCCCGCAACGAGCGCAACCCTTGATCTTAGTTGCCAGCATTCAGTTGGGCACTCTAAGGTGACTGCCGGTGACAAACCGGAGGAAGGTGGGGATGACGTCAAATCATCATGCCCCTTATGACCTGGGCTACACACGTGCTACAATGGACAGAACAAAGGGCTGCAAGACCGCAAGGTTTAGCCAATCCCATAAATCTGTTCTCAGTTCGGATCGCAGTCTGCAACTCGACTGCGTGAAGCTGGAATCGCTAGTAATCGCGGATCAGCATGCCGCGGTGAATACGTTCCCGGGCCTTGTACACACCGCCCGTCACACCACGAGAGTTTGCAACACCCGAAGTCGGTGAGGTAACCTTTATGGAGCCAGCCGCCGAAGGTGGGGCAGATGATTGGGGTGAAGTCGTAACAAGGTAGCCGTATCGGAAGGTGCGGCTGGATCACCTCCTTTCTAAGGATATATGGAGCAGCATACGTTTTCGTCTTGTTTAGTTTTGAAGGATCATCCTTCAAAACATGTCTCTAGCGAGACAGGATTGTTCTTTGAAAACTAGATAACAATAAGTAATACATTCACATTGAATGCAATGCAAAGTTCATCACACATAGTGATTCTTTCTAAAGTAAGAAATGGTTAAGTTAGAAAGGGCGCACGGTGGATGCCTTGGCACTAGGAGCCGATGAAGGACGGGACGAACACCGATATGCTTCGGGGAGCTGTAAGCAAGCTTTGATCCGGAGATTTCCGAATGGGGAAACCCACTACTCGTAATGGAGTAGTATCCATACTTGAATACATAGAGTATGAGAAGGCATACCCGGGGAACTGAAACATCTAAGTACCCGGAGGAAGAGAAAGCAAATGCGATTCCCTGAGTAGCGGCGAGCGAAACGGGAACAGCCCAAACCAAGAGGCTTGCCTCTTGGGGTTGTAGGACACTCTATACGGAGTTACAAAGGAACGATATAAGCGAAGAGGTCTGGAAAGGCCCGCCAAAGAAGGTAACAGCCCTGTAACTGAAATGTTGTTCTCTCCAGAGTGGATCCTGAGTACGGCGGAACACGTGAAATTCCGTCGGAATCCGGGAGGACCATCTCCCAAGGCTAAATACTCCCTAGTGACCGATAGTGAACCAGTACCGTGAGGGAAAGGTGAAAAGCACCCCGGAAGGGGAGTGAAATAGATCCTGAAACCGTGTGCCTACAAGTAGTCAGAGCCCGTTAACGGGTGATGGCGTGCCTTTTGTAGAATGAACCGGCGAGTTACGATCCCGTGCAAGGTTAAGCAGAAGATGCGGAGCCGCAGCGAAAGCGAGTCTGAATAGGGCGCATGAGTACGTGGTCGTAGACCCGAAACCAGGTGATCTACCCATGTCCAGGGTGAAGTTCAGGTAACACTGAATGGAGGCCCGAACCCACGCACGTTGAAAAGTGCGGGGATGAGGTGTGGGTAGGGGTGAAATGCCAATCGAACCTGGAGATAGCTGGTTCTCTCCGAAATAGCTTTAGGGCTAGCCTCAAGGTAAGAGTCTCGGAGGTAGAGCACTGATTGGACTAGGGGCCCCTACCGGGTTACCGAATTCAGTCAAACTCCGAATGCCGATGACTTATCCTTGGGAGTCAGACTGCGAGTGATAAGATCCGTAGTCGAAAGGGAAACAGCCCAGACCGCCAGCTAAGGTCCCAAAGTATACGTTAAGTGGAAAAGGATGTGGAGTTGCTTAGACAACCAGGATGTTGGCTTAGAAGCAGCCACCATTTAAAGAGTGCGTAATAGCTCACTGGTCGAGTGACTCTGCGCCGAAAATGTACCGGGGCTAAACGTATCACCGAAGCTGCGGACTGTTCTTACGAACAGTGGTAGGAGAGCGTTCTAAGGGCTGTGAAGCCAGACCGGAAGGACTGGTGGAGCGCTTAGAAGTGAGAATGCCGGTATGAGTAGCGAAAGACGGGTGAGAATCCCGTCCACCGAATGCCTAAGGTTTCCTGAGGAAGGCTCGTCCGCTCAGGGTTAGTCGGGACCTAAGCCGAGGCCGAAAGGCGTAGGCGATGGACAACAGGTTGATATTCCTGTACCACCTCCTCACCATTTGAGCAATGGGGGGACGCAGGAGGATAGGGTAAGCGCGGTATTGGATATCCGCGTCCAAGCAGTTAGGCTGGGAAATAGGCAAATCCGTTTCCCGTAAAGGCTGAGCTGTGATGGCGAGCGAAATTTAGTAGCGAAGTTCCTGATTCCACACTGCCAAGAAAAGCCTCTAGCGAGGTGAGAGGTGCCCGTACCGCAAACCGACACAGGTAGGCGAGGAGAGAATCCTAAGGTGATCGAGAGAACTCTCGTTAAGGAACTCGGCAAAATGACCCCGTAACTTCGGGAGAAGGGGTGCTTCTTAGGGTGTTAAAGCCCCGAGAAGCCGCAGTGAATAGGCCCAGGCGACTGTTTAGCAAAAACACAGGTCTCTGCGAAGCCGTAAGGCGAAGTATAGGGGCTGACGCCTGCCCGGTGCTGGAAGGTTAAGAGGAGCGCTTAGCGTAAGCGAAGGTGCGAATTGAAGCCCCAGTAAACGGCGGCCGTAACTATAACGGTCCTAAGGTAGCGAAATTCCTTGTCGGGTAAGTTCCGACCCGCACGAAAGGCGCAACGATCTGGGCACTGTCTCAACGAGAGACTCGGTGAAATTATAGTACCTGTGAAGATGCAGGTTACCCGCGACAGGACGGAAAGACCCCGTGGAGCTTTACTGCAGCCTGATATTGAATGTTGGTACAGCTTGTACAGGATAGGTAGGAGCCTTGGAAACCGGAGCGCTAGCTCGGTGGAGGCATCGGTGGGATACTACCCTGGCTGTATTGACCTTCTAACCCGCTGCCCTTATCGGGCAGGGAGACAGTGTCAGGTGGGCAGTTTGACTGGGGCGGTCGCCTCCTAAAATGTAACGGAGGCGCCCAAAGGTTCCCTCAGAATGGTTGGAAATCATTCGCAGAGTGTAAAGGCACAAGGGAGCTTGACTGCGAGACCTACAAGTCGAGCAGGGACGAAAGTCGGGCTTAGTGATCCGGTGGTTCCGCATGGAAGGGCCATCGCTCAACGGATAAAAGCTACCCCGGGGATAACAGGCTTATCTCCCCCAAGAGTCCACATCGACGGGGAGGTTTGGCACCTCGATGTCGGCTCATCGCATCCTGGGGCTGTAGTCGGTCCCAAGGGTTGGGCTGTTCGCCCATTAAAGCGGTACGCGAGCTGGGTTCAGAACGTCGTGAGACAGTTCGGTCCCTATCCGTCGCGGGCGCAGGAAATTTGAGAGGAGCTGTCCTTAGTACGAGAGGACCGGGATGGACGCACCGCTGGTGTACCAGTTGTTCTGCCAAGGGCATCGCTGGGTAGCTATGTGCGGACGGGATAAGTGCTGAAAGCATCTAAGCATGAAGCCCCCCTCAAGATGAGATTTCCCATTCCGCAAGGAAGTAAGATCCCTGAAAGATGATCAGGTTGATAGGTCTGAGGTGGAAGCGTGGTGACACGTGGAGCTGACAGATACTAATAGATCGAGGACTTAACCTATATTCATTTGTGAAGCATGAACATTGTTATCTAGTTTTGAGAGAACATTCTCTCCATCAGGTTTGGTGGCGATAGCGAAGAGGTCACACCCGTTCCCATACCGAACACGGAAGTTAAGCTCTTCAGCGCCGATGGTAGTTGGGGGTTTCCCCCTGTGAGAGTAGGACGCCGCCAAGCTTGTAATATTTATATCATCGCGGGGTGGAGCAGTTCGGTAGCTCGTCGGGCTCATAACCCGAAGGTCGCAGGTTCAAATCCTGCCCCCGCAACCAAAATGGTCCGGTAGTTCAGTTGGTTAGAATGCCTGCCTGTCACGCAGGAGGTCGCGGGTTCGAGTCCCGTCCGGACCGCCATTTTTATAACTTGTAAACGAAAACGTATAGTTGCGTTTTTTTTTATGTCTTTTTCTTTCTATAAGTACCAACGATGCAATGAAATGATTTGTGTTTGGCTACACTATATGAAAGAATAGATAGATTACTTCAACCCAGCCTGGTTTTTACACACCAGGCTTTCTTTATACCATTTTTAGTTGGAACTGAGACTTATATTCGCTACACTAATACTAACTGTGTTTGACATCATGTCTACTTAACCAATTGATTGCAAGAAGGGGCTGTCTTTTTATGGATGAATTTGATCTTATTCGCCGAATCACACCAAAAGATACATATCAGCGCTCTTTGATCATGGGCATCGGTGATGATGCAAGTGTTTATCAACCTCATTCACATTGTGAAGAGGTCGTTTGTGTTGATACAATGGTGGAACATGTTCATTTTCGTTTTGACTTTTCCACACCTTTTGAAGTTGGCTTTAAGGCACTGGCAGTCAATGTCAGTGATATCGCTGCAATGGGAGGCACCCCAAAGTATTATCTTGTTTCAATTGCAATCCCGCCTCATGGTGATGAAACAATCGTCACGGCTCTTTATGAGGGAATGAAAGCGTTGGCTGACACCTATCGTATGGATTTGATTGGTGGAGATACAGTAGCCACCCGCAGTGACTTTGTCATTACCGTGACGGTCATTGGTGAGGTGTCAAAGGGAACGGCTTGTTATCGTCACAGTGCTCAAACTGGAGACGTCGTCTTTGTCACAGGTGAACTCGGTTCGTCGGCTGCTGGGTTATCAATCTTAATGAACGAAGTAGCCCCTTCTAAGGCGGTCGATGCTGATTTCTTTCTTAAGCGTCATAAAATGCCTCAGCCTCATATTGCTGCTGGTCACATTTGTTCAAGTTTCCCGCGGGTCACCTTGAATGATGTGAGTGATGGATTAGCGAGTGAGTTGAATGAGATAGCCGAAGCGAGCGGTGTGAGGATCGAGATAGAAGCTGATAAGCTTCCAATTCATCCAGATTTACAGGTGCTGCGCAAAGACTGGCATGAATGGGTGTTATTTGGGGGAGAAGACTTTGTTTTAACTGGTACGATACCAGAATCTGATTGGGAAAGCTTTGAATCTCAATGTCAAAAAGAAGGCATTCAGATCACACGTATTGGACAAGTCAAGGATGATCAAGCAGCTAGTGTTATGTTAAAAGACAATGATCAACAAACAATGTTAATGAAAAAAGGATATAATCATTTTAAGAAATGAGGTGACATCAACCGTGAAATTAACATGGACAACAAAAGGTGCGGATGAGACGAAACGAATTGCCGCTGCTTTGGCCAAACTTGTGATGCCAGGCGATGTATTGACATTAGAAGGAGATTTAGGCGCAGGCAAAACCACTTTTTCAAAAGGTTTTGCGGAAGGCTTAGGAATTACCCGTATCGTCAACAGCCCCACCTTTACAATTATTAAAGAATATACTGATGGCAGACTGCCACTTTACCATATGGACGTGTACCGCATGGAAGATGCGGAAGAAGACATCGGACTAGAAGAATATTTTGAGGGTGAAGGTGTATGCTTGGTTGAATGGGCACATCTGATTGAACCTCAATTGCCTTCTTCCTATTTAAAAATTGAAATGCTGAGAACAGAACGTGAAGAAGAACGGCATCTCACGTTTGATGCAAAAGGGGAGCGTTATGAGTCCCTTTGTAAGGAGATGAAAGAATTTGACCATACTGGCCATTGATACATCAAACCATACACTAGGAATTGCTCTTGTAAGAGACCTCACTGTGATTGGCGAGAGCATTACGTATTTAAAAAAGAACCATTCCGTCCGAGCGATGCCCACTGTTGAAGCATTGATGAAAGAATGTGGTGTAGCACCAAGCGAACTAAGTAAAATCGTTGTGGCAAAAGGACCTGGTTCTTACACTGGCGTCAGAATAGGTGTTACTATAGCAAAAACACTTGCGTGGACGCTGTCTATCCCGATATCGGCTGTTTCGAGTTTAGAAGCGCTTGCGGCAAATGGCCAATATTTTGATGGGTATATCTCACCTCTATTTGATGCGAGAAGAGGACAAGTTTATACTGGGCTATATACGTTTGAAAAAGGTAAGATCAAAGAGGTCGAACCAGATCAAAATATCCTGCTCACGGATTGGCTTCAAGAGCTGAAGAAGACAGGAAAGCCTGTTCTATTTCTTGGACAAGATGTGCACCTTCATGAAGAGAGCATTCGCTCCATTTTAGGAGAAACGGCTGTACTGGCAGAGGGGACATTTCATAACCCAAGACCTTCAGTGCTTGCATTTTTAGGCGCAGATCGTCCTGCTGAAGATGTTCATCAGCTTGTTCCTAACTATATTCGTTTGGCAGAAGCGGAAGTGAAATGGCTTGAAGGACAAAAATAACCTTAACATAGCAGAAATACGACAAATGACAGTAGCGGACATTCCAGAGGTGTATACGATTGAAGTGCATTCGTTTACAGCGCCTTGGAAAAAGGAATCGTTTGTCTATGAGATTCTTCATAACCAATACAGCCATTATTTCCTCATCGAAGAAGATCAGCAGCCTGTTGGATATTGCGGGGTCTGGATTGTCATGGACGATGCACAAATTACGAACATTGCGATTCTCCCTGAGCATAGAGGAAAAGGCTACGGGGAAGCATTGCTTCGATATGTCATGGAATTTTGCAAAGAAAAAAAGACAGATCATCTTTCTTTAGAGGTGCGGGTTTCAAATACACCAGCACAATCCCTCTATGAAAAGCTCGGTTTCAGACCAGCTTCTATTCGAAAGAATTATTATACGGATAATGGAGAAGATGCATTAGTCATGTGGGTGAATATAAATGAGTGAACAAACAGATCGATTCATATTAGGAATAGAAACAAGCTGTGATGAAACAGCTGCATCCATTGTGAAAAATGGAAAGGAAATCGTGGCAAATGTGGTCGCCTCTCAAATAGACAGTCATAAACGATTTGGCGGTGTTGTACCTGAAATTGCTTCGAGGCATCACGTGGAGCAAGTCACCATCGTATTAGAAGAAGTGATGACACAGGCGGGTATGAGCTTTAAGGATTTGGATGCGATTGCTGTTACGGAAGGACCCGGTCTCGTCGGTGCCCTGCTGATTGGCGTCAATGCTGCAAAGGCACTGAGCTTTGCCCATCAAATTCCTCTTGTTGGTGTTCATCATATTGCAGGGCATATTTATGCCAACCAGCTTGTTGATGAATTGGAGTTTCCATGTTTAGCTCTTGTTGTCTCTGGCGGACATACTGAGCTTGTTTTAATGAAGGAGCACGGATCTTTTGAGGTCATCGGAGAAACATTAGATGATGCAGCTGGAGAAGCCTACGATAAAGTGGCCCGGACGATGGGTCTCCCGTACCCAGGCGGACCTCATATTGATCGGTTAGCACATGAAGGAGAGCCGACAATTAAGCTTCCTCGTGCATGGCTTGAAGAAGGGTCTTATCACTTTAGCTTCAGTGGTTTAAAATCAGCTGTGATCAACACGTTACACAATGCGTCACAAAAGGGAGAAACGATTGCCCCAGAGAATTTAGCCGCAAGTTTTCAAGCAAGTGTCATTGAGGTGCTTGTTGGGAAAACATTGAAAGCAGCAGAAGCCTATGGTGTGAAGCAGGTTGTTCTAGCTGGAGGAGTCGCTGCCAATAAAGGACTAAGAGAAGCTTTAACATCAGCATTCACGAAACTGCCAGACGTGAAGGTTATTATTCCGCCATTATCACTTTGTACAGACAATGCAGCCATGATCGCTGCCGCTGGAACCATTGCGTTTGAAAAAGGAATCAGAGGCGATATGGCGATGAATGGCCAGCCAGGATTGCCGCTAGCCTCATATAAATAAAACTCCTGTGGATTACAGGGGTTTTTATTTTTCTATGAAAGCGATTTATTCACATGTAAACGCTAAATATCCACAATTGTTAGAAAATTTTGTTTTAAAGCCAAGAGGATGTGTATAAATACGACCTTTTTTGTGGATATGTGATTAAAACTCTGTGGATAATGTGGGTAAGTCCCAAGTGATTAAGAATAATCAAGAAGTTATTGTGGGTATCATTGTGGATAATAAATTTTCATTGAAAGGAAAAAAGAGTACCCTTTAGGGCACTCTTTAAGAATCTGACAGCTCTTCCCACTCCGCAAAAAGTGATTCTAACTCTTGATTGAGCGTATCATTTTCTGTTTGAATGGCTTGAACCTTCTCGTGATCTTGGAAAATATCAGGATCACATAACAGCTCTTCATTTTCACCGAGCTTGTCTTCAATGACAGCAATCCGTTTTTCAATTTCTTCAATCCTGCGCTGCTTTTGTCTTTCTTTCTTTTTCAGTTCTTTTTCTTCCGCATAAGAAAGTTTTGTTGTTTCTGCTGGCTGGGCAGCTTGTTTTTTAACCGGTTCATTTTCTTGAAGTGCCTTCAGCTCTAGTTGTTCATTTTTCTTTTCGAGGTAGTAGTCATAATCACCGAGATATTCTTTAGTTTCTGTAGGCGACAGCTCAAATACTTTCGTTGCCAGACGATTGATGAAATAACGATCATGCGAAACAAATAAGATGGTTCCTGGATAATCGATCAGTGCATTCTCTAAAATTTCCTTACTATCTAAGTCCAGATGGTTTGTCGGTTCATCGAGAATAAGGAAATTGGCTTTTTGAAGCATCAGCTTTGCCAGCGCAAGGCGTGCTTTTTCCCCACCGCTTAATGCATGGACAGGCTTTAAAACGTCATCCCCTGAAAAGAGGAAGTTTCCTAAACATGTCCGAATTTCTTTTTCATTCATATGAGGATAATCATCCCAAAGCTCATTTAGCACTTTTTTCGAGGATGTCAGTTTGGCTTGCTCTTGGTCATAGTAGCCGATCGTGACATGAGATCCAAAAGTGATGTCGCCTTTTACTGGTGTTAATGTGTTCGTTAACGTTTTTAAAAGAGTTGATTTCCCGATCCCGTTAGGACCAATGAGTGCCACACTATCCTCGCGTTTAATCTGAAAAGAAAGAGAGGATAGGAGCGGTGTTTTTTCATCATAACTAATATCGAGATCATGTACCTTCAGTACATCATTGCCGCTTTGTCTCGTAATATCAAAATGAAAGTTTGCAGATTTTTCATCTCCTAAAGGCTTATCTAAACGATCCATCCGTTCGAGCTGTTTGCGTCTGCTTTGAGCGCGCTTTGTGGTGGAGGCTCTTGCCAGGTTGCGGTCCACGAAATCCTGGAGCTTTGAGATCTCTTCTTGCTGCTTTTCGTATAGTTTCATATCCCGCTCGAGCTGCTCTGCTTTCAGATCCAGATACTTACTATAGTTCCCTGCAAACTTTTTCATCGAAGTTCTTGAGACTTCATAGACGTGGTTTACGACTTTGTCTAAGAAATAGCGGTCATGGGACACGATGAGAATGGCACCTGTATAATTTTGCAAATACTGCTCAAGCCATGATAAGGTATCAATATCTAAATGGTTGGTCGGCTCATCCAGAATTAAGAGTTCTGGTTTCATTAACAAGAGCTTTCCAAGTGCTAAACGGGTTTTCTGGCCGCCGCTTAAAGATTGGACGGTTGTCTCATCTTCAAAATGACTAAAGCCGAGTCCATGAAGAATGGAGCGGACATCTGCTTCATATTGATAGCCGCCTTGATCTTTAAATTCCTGCTGAAGCCTGTCATAGGTTTTCATCAGGGCTTCCAGCTCAGAACCTGTGGAAGAAGCCATTTTCTCCTCAATGGTTCTCATCTCTTGTTCCATCTCTTTTAAATGATCAAAAACCGATAATAATTCGTCTTTTAGCGTACGTGTAGACGTCACATCGGTATGCTGTGCTAAATAGCCGATCGATAGGTCTTTTGGTTTGATGATCTCACCTTGCTCGTAAGACATTTGACCGGCAATGATTTTCAAAAGCGTGGATTTGCCTGCGCCGTTACGACCTACAATGGCAATTCGATCCCTTGCTTTGACTTCCAATTTTATATTCGTTAAAACGGTATCAGCGCCAAACGATTTGGACAGCTGATTCACTTGTAGAATCATCATGTAACTTCACCTCTGCTATAATATGTTAAGTGTAGCTTATCAGCAGTAAACCGGCAAATGTTACATACAATCGCCATATTCAAATGAAAGACAGATAGGAAAAAATAGTGTATCATTTGAGTGAGGGAGCGTTGAAAGATGAGTCAATTTAGCCACTTTAACGAACAGGGAAGAGCAAAGATGGTCGACATTAGTGACAAATCGTCTACAGTGAGAACCGCCGTTGCTGTTTCAAGTGTTCGTATGATAAAAGAAGTGTTTCATAAAATACAACAGCATGAAATTGGAAAAGGGGATGTGCTGTCTGTTGCACAGGTTGCTGGCATCATGGCAGCAAAGCAAACATCTACCATCATTCCAATGTGTCATCCGCTTGCACTAAAAGGCGTGGATATCTCCTTTAATTGGGAGGAAGACGGAAATGCGCACATCCTGAACATACAAGTACAGGTGAAAACAAAAGGAAGTACGGGTGTGGAGATGGAAGCGCTCACTTCTGCTTCAGTATGTGCACTGACCGTTTACGATATGTGCAAAGCGATTGATAAAGGCATGATCATCGGTCCAACCTATCTAATTGAAAAGACAGGCGGGAAAAACGGTGATTTTCACAGAGCATCTGATATTTAAGTTGGAGGACCTTATATGAATATAGATCAGTCAAAAATTCCACAAGCGACAGCCAAACGTTTGCCGCTTTACTACCGTTTTTTAAAAAATTTGCATGCATCAGGAAAACAAAGGGTGTCATCAGCTGAGCTTAGTGATGCAGTCAAAGTGGATTCTGCTACCATTCGCCGAGATTTTTCGTACTTTGGTGCACTTGGGAAGAAAGGATATGGCTATAATGTCGATTATCTCTTGACCTTCTTCAGAAAGACCCTTGACCAAGATGAAATGACCAATGTCATGCTCATCGGTGTCGGGAATTTAGGGACTGCTTTTTTACACTATAATTTCATAAAAAATAATAATACAAAAATTTCAATGGCTTTTGACGTCAATGAGAGTAAAATAGGAAGTGAGATAGGCGGCGTGCCTGTCTATGATTTGGATAAGCTTGAAGAGCATGTTCAAGAGGTAGGAGATATCCCTGTTGCAATTTTGACAGTACCTGCCGTAGCAGCTCAATCCATTACAGATCGTTTGATTGCCCTTGGCATCAAAGGAATCCTTAACTTTACGCCGGCTCGATTGAATGTGCCGGAACACATTCGAATTCATCATATAGATTTGGCGGTTGAACTTCAGTCTCTTGTGTATTTCTTAAAGCATTACTCTGTTACGCAGGAGGACTGACGAAAAGGGGTAAAGGGGGTGGAGCAAATGGGTCCGATCGGTCCTGGGAGTTTGATTCTGATTGCGATTGTAGCGCTCATTATTTTTGGGCCGAAAAAGCTTCCTGAATTAGGAAGAGCAGCAGGAGATACATTACGTGAATTCAAAAATGCCACAAAAGGCTTAGCTGATGATCAGGAAGAAAAAAAGAAAAAAGAAGATCAGTAGAATAGGATGAGCTTCATGAATGTCAAAGATATGCCGCTTATGGAGCATATTGTGGAACTGCGAAAACGCCTAGTGATCATTGCGATGTTTTTTGTCGCCTTTATGGTGGCTGGTTTTTTTCTCGCTAAGCCGGTCATTGTGTATTTACAAAATACCGATGAAGCGGCAACACTGACGCTGAACGCATTTAAGCTTACAGATCCACTGTACGTGTTTATGCAGTTCGCATTTGTCATTGCTTTGGTTTTGACGTGTCCCGTTATTTTATATCAGCTGTGGGCGTTTGTGAGTCCTGGCTTATATGAAAAAGAAAGAAAGGTGACACTTGCTTACATTCCGATTGCACTGCTTTTATTTTTGAGCGGTGTGGCTTTCTCTTACTTTATTTTATTTCCGTTTGTCGTCGATTTTATGATGCGAATGTCGAATGATTTAAATGTAGAGCAAGTCATTGGGATTCATGAGTATTTTACATTTCTAATGCAGCTAACACTTCCATTTGGCTTTTTGTTTCAGATGCCCGTCGTGTTGATGTTTCTCACCAGACTCGGCATCATCACACCGATGTTTTTATCAAAAATACGGAAGTATGCCTATTTTGTCCTCCTTGTCATTGCCGCACTCATTACACCGCCAGAGCTTGTTTCTCACCTCATGGTCACCTTGCCAATGCTCGTTTTATACGAAGTGAGCATTATCATTTCAAGAGTGACCTATCGCAAAATGCAGCAAACAGAGGAGAAAGAAAAACATTATGTTTCATAAAAAAGCATCATGATCCAATAAGGGATCATGATGCTTTTTCTATTGTGTAAATTGATTGATCGCGTGAAAGAGGTGCTCATAATAGGCAGGCTCATGCGGGACAAAATTATGAATACCCACTTCGATGCTTTCCTCACGTCGTTCTCCGTTTGCATCAACTATAAAGCCCTCGATACGAATTCTTTCACATGATCCTGTTAAAAGCTGCTGTGCATCAGGCAGCTTTGCTCTGTACAGACCAGCGACTTCTTCTTTCTGTAGATGAACTTCCATGTGCTTTTCTTCATTCATATAAAGATACACATGACAGAACTCACGGTCGATGAAAGAAGGCAGGTGAATTTCATCTTTTATGATTCCTGTATAAGTAAGGTCCTCAAAAAGGATAGAAAGACCAAGTTCTTCTTCTACCTCTCTTAAGCCATCAGAAGGCTGTTCATCTGCGAGAAGGTGACCTGCTGCGGTGATATCAAACAGTGAAGGAAAATCCTTTTTTGCAGGACTCCTTAGCTGAAAATAGAGATACACGGTGCCAAGCTCCTTTTTAAGAAGCCAGAAATGAAATGTTTCATGCCAAAGACCTTGGGCGTGGACATCTGAACGAGCGGCAGCTCCAATGGTTTCATGCTGATCATTGAAGAAACGAAGTTTTTCATGTTCCATGAAGTTACATCCTCCATAAAAAAACCATTTTCCAAACGCGGAAAATGGTTTTTAATTTATTTTTGTTGCTGTTTTTTGAGTTTGACAGAGAAGGCAAACATTTTAAGCGCGATATTGATATTATAGGCCGCAAACACCATCAGCAAAATGCTGTAAAATGACCACATGTCACCTGGGTTTTGAATGGCCATATAGGTGAAAGCGACACCTACGGCAAAATAAATGATGCCCCATACGACTGGGTTTCTCATGAGAAAAAGCCTCCAATAATCATTTGCATGGTTTGAGATTGTTCTTCAATCATTTTTTTCACTGGCTCAATCTGCACAAGAACGACAAGTGAATTCATCAGCATATGAGCGCCGATTGGAACAATGATTCGTTTTGTTTTCGCATATAAAAAGGCAAAGGTAAAGCCCATTGCGGTATAGAGTAAGATATGGGGAAAATCATTGTGTACAGCAGCGAAAACCACTGAACTGGCAAGTGCTCCAATGAAGAAATTCGTTTTTTCATAAATCACACCAAAGATGATTTTACGGAAAATGATTTCCTCTAAGATTGGACCAATCAGGGCGATGACGATCACAAGCCAAGGAACGGCATCCATAATGGATAAAATAGTTTGCGTATTTTCTGACTCACGGCCAATTCCGAATGCATATTGTTCAATCACGCCTGCAATCGATTGTGCAAAGAGAGAAAGAAAGAAACCGCCAATGATCCATGCGATAGCAGAACCGATTGAAGCAGGCGCTTCATTTCGCAGTGAAGCTTTTGGGACGGTTCGAAGGATGAGCAGAATAATGATCAATCCGATACAGAAACTGATGATTGTCCACGTTCCTGATAATTTTGAAAGCTCTGTTTGAGTCATCGGTGTTTGAATGAATCCCAGCCATTTCATTATGAGAAAATAAGGAAACGCAGATACCTGTACCAATATATACGTTAAGATGATGTACCAATATTGTTTTTTCAAGTAACGAAAACCCCTTTACTAAAAGAACTAAATTTATTGTAACATAAGTCTTCTTTTTCGATGAAAAGGAAAGAATCTGAGATTCAAAAAGATCGTGAAAGCGTAAAAATTTTTAAAGGTTTTCACTTGAAATTGCAGAAGACATTCTTTATTATAATAAATGTGTTAGCACTCGCTGGTGATGAGTGCTAAAAAAGACTACATATAAAAAATTGAGGAGGTTGTTTCTTATGTTAAAGCCATTAGCGATCGCGTAATCATTGAACTCGTTGAATCTGAGGAAAAAACCGCTAGCGGTATTGTTTTACCGGATTCTGCAAAAGAAAAACCGCAAGAAGGTAAAATTGTTGCAGCAGGTTCAGGGCGTGTACTTGAAAGTGGTGAGCGCGTTGCGTTAGAAGTAAGCACAGGCGACCGCATTATCTTCTCAAAATATGCAGGCACTGAAGTGAAATATGAAGGAAAAGAATATTTAATCCTTCGTGAGAGCGACATTTTAGCTGTTATTGGTTAATCACATAAAAAAGCATTGAGATATATTTTCTAAAAAGACTGAGGAGGTTTCGTTATTATGGCAAAAGATATTAAGTTCAGTGAAGAAGCACGTCGTGCGATGTTACGTGGTGTAGATGCACTTGCAGATGCTGTAAAAGTAACTTTAGGACCAAAAGGACGTAACGTGGTTCTTGAGAAAAAATTCGGTTCTCCACTTATCACAAATGATGGTGTAACGATTGCAAAAGAAATCGAATTAGAAGATGCATTTGAAAACATGGGTGCAAAACTTGTGGCTGAAGTTGCAAGCAAAACAAACGACGTAGCTGGTGACGGTACAACGACTGCAACAGTTCTAGCTCAAGCGATGATCCGTGAAGGTCTTAAAAACGTAACAGCTGGTGCAAATCCTGTTGGCGTTCGTAAAGGGATCGAAGAAGCAGTAAAAGTAGCACTTGAAGGCTTGCACGAGATTTCTAAACCAATCGAAGGTAAAGAATCAATTGCTCAAGTTGCGGCTATTTCTGCAGCAGACGAAGAAGTCGGTAGCCTAATCGCTGAAGCGATGGAGCGCGTTGGCAACGACGGAGTTATCACAATTGAAGAATCTAAAGGTTTCACAACTGAGCTAGAAGTGGTTGAAGGTATGCAGTTTGACCGCGGATATGCTTCACCATACATGGTGACAGATTCTGATAAGATGGAAGCAGTTCTTGAAAATCCTTACATCTTAATCACAGATAAAAAGATCACAAACATTCAAGAAATCCTTCCTGTACTAGAGCAAGTTGTACAACAAGGAAAACCATTATTGCTTATTGCTGAAGATGTAGAAGGTGAAGCACTTGCAACTCTTGTTGTGAACAAACTTCGTGGTACATTCAACGCAGTAGCAGTAAAAGCACCTGGATTCGGTGATCGTCGTAAAGCAATGCTTGAAGACATCTCTGTTCTAACTGGCGGAGAATTAATCACAGAAGATCTAGGACTTGACCTGAAATCAACTGAAATCGGTCAGCTTGGTCGCGCGTCTAAAGTCGTTGTGACAAAAGAAAACACAACAATCGTTGAAGGTTCAGGAGATTCCGCTCAAATTGCAGCACGTGTGAACCAAATCCGTGCACAAGTAGAAGAAACAACTTCTGAATTCGATAAAGAAAAATTACAAGAACGTCTTGCAAAACTAGCTGGCGGCGTCGCTGTCATCAAAGTTGGTGCTGCAACTGAAACAGAACTAAAAGAGCGTAAACTACGCATCGAGGATGCACTGAACTCAACTCGCGCAGCAGTTGAAGAAGGTATCGTATCCGGTGGTGGTACAGCACTTGTGAATGTATACAACAAAGTCGCTTCAATTGAAGCTGATGGTGACGTTCAAACAGGTGTAAACATCGTTCTACGTTCTCTTGAAGAGCCAATTCGTCAAATTGCTCACAACGCTGGTCTTGAAGGATCCGTTATCGTTGAGCGCTTGAAAAACGAAGAAATTGGCGTAGGCTTCAACGCAGCAACAAACGAATGGGTAAACATGATCGAAAAAGGAATCGTTGACCCAACAAAAGTCACTCGCTCTGCACTTCAAAACGCAGCTTCTGTTGCAGCAATGCTTCTAACAACTGAAGCAGTCGTAGCTGACAAACCAGAAGAAGGCGGCTCAGGCGGCGGAATGCCGGATATGGGCGGCATGGGTGGAATGGGCGGAATGATGTAATTTAGCCAAACCCAGAAACATCATGAAAAAAACTTATTTTAAAAATAAAAACCACTTCTCAATAAATTTTTGGGAGTGGTTTTTTGTTGTTACAATTTGCTTAAACAACTACCGAAAAAGGCCCAGATGTTGATATTCAAATATTTAAAGAAAAAGATTAATTTCAAAGATGTAAGGGTATCTCCTCTCAAATTCCACCATCGAATTGCAATGCCGGGAAATGACTTAAGGTAGCAGAATGCCAAATATAATCTAATAAATTCTATGGATATTTAAAGTGTGAAGGTAGATGAATTACACTTGTAATGTACCAAGTTGGTAGTGAATAAGTAATCCTATGTGAGGAAAATCTCTTCATAAAATCATTGCGAGAGTGAGAGAGTTTCCTCTTTTTTGTTTAGAAATCGTGTACTAATAGTGGAAGAATAGCTTTTTTGTATACAAGCTATATAATTATTGATTTAAATACGTTTTTATATTTAGCTGCATAAAATAGCAGCTAAATATAAAAACGTTATAAATAGCTAAAAATAAACATTTTTCGTTTCTTTATTTAATTTTATTAATTAGCAGCTATTAAAATAAAAAAAAACATTTGTATAAAAATTTAGCTTGTGATAAATTAAGCTTAAAGATTAAGTTAAGGAGAAAATGGAATGACCATTACAATTAATAAGAAGCTAGATTATTTTTCTAGTTTTGATCCTACTAAAGAGTCTAAACCAATGTCTTTAGGAAATTTATGCAAGGATATAGAGGAAGAGCGTTTAACACTTCCTATTTTTCAAACTGGTATTAGATGGAAAGTGGAGAAGTCGATCGAGTTGTTTAATTTTCAATTAACTGGAAAGGCTGCTGTGGCCCCTATTTCAATTAATGTTATTGAGAATAAAGCTTTGGCAGTTCCGCAAGTTACTTTCATTACTAGAAATTTGGTTCCGGAAGAGGAGTTATCTGGAAAACAATCTGTTAATGATGGTCAACAACGTTTAACTTGTAATTACAAGGCCTATACCGATGACGATGAATTTCGAAATGTGTTCTTAGATATTGCTACTGGTAAGTTTGTGTTAAATAGTGGTACTATGCGTAAGTCCCAAATTCCAGTTGGAAAGTTATATAATAAAGACCCAAAGGTATTTGAAGAATTTGTTCGTGAAAATCCAGAAATGCAAACATTTGAAGTACAAAGCTTACTGACAAGAATACGTAATAAGTTCCTTGCCTACTACTATACAGTTAATTATGCTAAGGACTTATCTGAAGCGGAGCAGCGAGAATGGTTTGAGGTTTTAAATCTAGCTGGAAGTAAGGTTACAGAAACGGAAGTCTATTTAACTGAAATGTTAGTTAAAGGTGTGGACTATTACAAAGAATACGCTGAAAAGTTTGGGGAAAAATTAAAGGAATCTGACTTTGAAAACCTATTTGTACAAAAAGCTACAGAAATTTCTATCCCATTGGCAGCATTGAATCCAGCTTATGAAATTTTACAGGAAAAGCCTCATTCAGCTAACTTTAGTCCGATGCCTTCAGATGTTAAAGCATCTTTAATGAGTAAATTAAATGCGAATGAATTACGTACTATCTTTGCTTGGACACTAGAGGCTCTTGATAAAGCTTTAGCATTTATTGAATTAAAGGAATTAGTTGTACCAAAACGTATTGATTATATAACATATCTATTGGGAGCATTTGTGGTTTTACAAAATACTGAGTTAAATCCTGATCAAGAAGCTTACTTGATAGATTGGTACGAAAATGTAGAATTTGCTAAGAAAGACAACGGTGCACGCCGAAAGATATTTGATGATTTGATTGAGGTGGCTACACTATAATTCTTCTACCATGAATTAAAATAAATTTCCTAAATTAAGGTTGCTTCCGATAAACAAAGGGATTGGAAGGAATAAGCTTCAAAATATTTAAGGATAAACGTTGGGAGATACCAATATTTCATATTTACAAAATCCAGCTCTTAAATACGGATGCCATACCTGTAAAAAATAAGACTACCTATGAAAGTTGGTTAAAAAAATATTAGCCTGAGCACTCTTATGATCAAGAGTGTTTTTTTGTTTTGAGAGATATGACATATCTTGGCTCATAAGTCACATTTTCTTTAAAATTACATAAAAAAATCCACTATTTCCATAAAAGATCAGATCAATTCCTTATAATAAAGGTATCTGAGAATGGGGAGTGAGTCGAGATGGACCAAAACTTGTTGCAAATGGATCAAGTAAGATCAGAGGACGAATTAGCGGTTGTGAATATTTCTTCTACAGAGATTGGTGCGCTATCAAAAGAAACAGCGGAGCGGATTTTACAAACGCAGGATACGGATTATATTCATCAGTTGATGTATGTTCCGATTGAAAAGAAAGAAGATTTGAATTGGTTGATTCAAAGTGTTGGAGAGGCGTTAGACGATGAAAATGAAGATGATGCTGCACTTGAATTCGCTGATTTGCTCTATTTCTTTGTCATTCCGTTATATGAGGATATATAATGAGAGATCATCATTTGTATGAATGTTTAGAGGGTTTGCTGGTACGATTAGCATCAAGGGCTCACTCAGATATTCACGCACTGGTCAATGTTATGAGAGATGATTTAACCGAGATGAACATTAAAAAAAGCTTGTAGAGTGATTCTCTACAAGCTCTTTATTTATAAGAAAATCCATCAAGCAGTTATTGGGCTCTTTCCCAAGTAATTTTTGTTTCATTTGTTTTTTTCGTTCCCTTTGCCAGCACCTTGCCGTTTTCTTGTTTCACGGTGATGTTTAGGTCATAAAAGGAATAGAGAGCGCCGAGGCTGTCGTTTTCTGGTTTATGAAGATTGTTTTCTTTTTCGGTTGATGCTCCAATGGCAAGCGTCTTGGCAAAGTTTAAACCGATGACTTCAGCGTAATCACTATTGGTATCAGATGAAGCTGTTACGTTTAAAGAAATGATTTTTTTCTTTTGATCAACGGTGATGTCAGTGTCTTTGATGAGCTTAGACTGCTCCATCACTTCTTTCGTTTCCTTTTGAATGCGTTCATTAATTGTTGGAAGTGCCTTCGTTTCTGTTTTTTGTTCTTTCGTCGTATTTGAGCAAGCTGCTAGAATGCAGAGAATTACAGCTAGACTCATGAAAACAAGTAGACTTTTTTTCACGTTCGATCTCCTTTTTTCTTCGAAGTATGTATGCTTATGTTACCACGAATCCTTGTTTTGATTAAAAGAGAAGTGTTGATAAGCTGTGAACAATAAAAAGCACCCTCTATCGGGTGCTTTATTTTCTTATTGTGCTGAAAGGCTTGTACTTAATGGAATAGAAGACATAACAGTGAATTTAGGAGTGGCAGCACCAGATTCTAAATTTTTACGTAAAAGCGATGATTTGATTGACCCATCCCATTTTTTATAGACACTTCCTGATGTATTTGCTCGAAGCTGTACATTTGAGAAGCTTGCTTGTGAATAGCTGTTTGTTCCATTATCCTGTACGCCGTGTACCATTTTGACAACATCAAGGTTTTTCAGACGGCTAGGGTTGTAAACAGGCTGCTTATAACGCAGTTTTCCATTGACGTATAGTGACACTGTACCATCACCGTTGTTGATGAGCTTTAAGTTGACGCGTGCGCCATCTTTAATACTTGAATCGTATTCGCTGTTCCAGTATTTACTGCCGCCTTGTGAGCCGCTGCCTAGAAAGACCTTATAGCCAGAAGACGTTTTTGAAATACCGCTCTCTACAACGGCAGAGCCGAGACCGAGATACCAGTCCGCATAGCCGTTTTTAATGGTGGCTGTTTTCGGCAGGACAATATCGGCAGAGATACCTGACCATTTGGCTTCATCCGTTTGTGTCACAATGGCGCCGTGACGAGGACTAGCCGCTGAGGCAGGAAGGCTTGAAAACATCAATACGAAGGCCAAGCTTACAATCAAAACAGTGAACCACTTTTTCATGAAAATTCCCCCTTAAATTTGATTCACCTTCATTATATAAAATGAAAGAGGGGAGCTGCTTACAATGTTCTAGCTGATTTTGGCAGTATTTATGAACTTAATCGGTCATAAAGTGGTCAACTTGTATTTGAATTGTAATGTGTCTGTAAAATAACTGGGTTCATCTTCATGTATAATAAGTGCAGAAACCAAAAACGGAGGATTTCTTAATGAATAAAAAGCTTATCACGACAATCGTAACAGTAGCTAGTTTATTTTTAGCATTCAGTTTCTCACATGGAGCAAGTGCAAAAAAAGTAAGCGGCAATATTACTTGGTATAATGGTGTCGGCAAAAAAGGCGCAGATGGAAAAAAACTCGGTCATTGGGATGCAGCAACTAAAATGGGCTTTGACGTACCGAAAAAAGGTACAAAACTAAGAGTGACAACAAAAGCGAAACCACATAAAGTGATTACAGTATATAAATATGATGTAGGCAGAATGCCAAACGCTGTACTAGACGTAAGTCCAAAAGCATTCAAAGCACTTGGGTATAAAACAAGTAAAGGTGTCGTAAAAGGGCATTACACTTATTAATACATAGGCATGCAAAGAAGCGGGAAAAGTTCATTTTCTGGCTTCTTTTCTTGTAGAGAGGGTCTGAAAGGCAATGAAAAAATCAACATGGTGGATCATCACAGTCGTTGGCGTCGCAGTGATTGCGGCAGTTATTTTCTTCATGATGAAGCCGGGGCAAGAGGCAAAACATGCAGGGAAAGTCAAAACAAACCAAGATGCAAAAGACGAATTGCTCGTTTCATTTACAGATCAAAAGTTAAACAATACTTATTACTTGCATGATCGGGCGCTTCATACGGAGAAACTGACAGCATATCCTTCGATTGCTTATGATTCTACGAAACAGGTTTTATATTACACGTATACAGATGAAGATACGCAAAAGGTGAGTATTCGGGAATTAAAGGTGAAATCTGAAGAAGAAAAAACACTGTTTACGAGTGATGATTCCATCGACAGTATGAGGCTGTCTGGTGATGGGAAGAAGTTATTTCTTAGGTATAACAAGGATTCTGGAGAGCAATTTTATGTCGCATCTTTTGATTTGAAAACACACAAAATGAAGGAGCTGTATCCAGAAAAAAGCAAGGACGATACGGTGAGTTCTTTTGCATATGATCCGACTTCAAATGATTTGGCGATCCAGCATTATTCTTTAAAAGAAGATTATCAAAAAACCGATGAAGCGAATGAAAAGGGCAGAGATCCTGAACCAACAACCATGAAGATCACCCTTCAAACAGGTGAGAAGGGGAAACGCATTGCACGTATCTCACAAACGATCAATGATATTTCATTTTCTCCAGATCATAAGAAATTGATTTATACAGAAGTAAAGGTTCGTAAAGAAAAAGAAATATCCTCTATTAAAATGCTTGATGTAGAAACAGGAAAAACGACGACACTCGTTAAAAACAGTCAGGATGTTCATATTTTAAGTGCTGCACAGCCGCAATTTTCTACGGACGGGTCGTCAGTTTATTTCTTAGGTGTTGCAAAAAACGCAAAAGAATTAAAGGATGACACTGGACGAAAAGCGAAGGTAAGAACGATTTTTGAATACAATATGAAGAAGAAAACAGTGGAAGCCGCTTGGGAGAAGGATGGCGGAATCATTAACAATTTCACTGTCAATCGATAAAGGAAACGTTCAGTTATTTATATAACTGGACGTTTTTTTATTTTGTCACTTGAAATGCTGGAGAAATGGTGAGTTTATAGGAAGAAAATCAGCTTTTAAACAGTGATACGAGTGCTATTTTCATATTTTGCTTATGTGACAGAGAAAAAGAAAAAGAGTAATATGAGTGAACATAAAAAAACGAGAGGACTGATGACATCTCGTTTTCTCTGTTTTATTTGTTTTCATCTAATAAGTTTTGAAAGATAAACAGGGCATTAATGGAGTGAGGGAAGCCAGCAACCTTTGTACAGTGTTTAATAATCTCCATAATTTCTATGACAGAAAGTCCAATATGTAATGCTTGTTCAAAATGAGTCTTTAAGTCTTCATCACAATCGCCTTTTGTGATGAGGGAAGATAATGTGCTGATGGCCTTTTGTTTTTCATCTAATATGAAGTGGTTGAATTCTTTTTGTTCACTGAGTTCAATGGTTAGTTGTTCAATGTTTGACCGAATGCTCTCGTTCTCATGAATTGAAAGCTTCTCTCTGTTACCTGCCGCTGTTTCTTGTTTGACCTGGCAAGTTTCTTTTTCTTCATTCAAATTGAACTCCTCCGTTTGTTATCGCAATTTTCCATTTGTTCGTTCATTATGGCTTATGTGCCTTTTGATAGATGTAATGGGTATATAGTAGTATTATCGGTTTGCTGCGTCAACTTTTTAAGTGTGTAATGCTCCTCAAAGGAATGATTCATGCGATTTATTTTTCCATTTTGAAATGGATCATAAAAGGGCTAATGAATAGATGTCCGTTAGCCCTTTGTAATTAGCAATTTCATAAAAGTTCTACGCATTTAGCGGAAGAATGGTTTCATTTTTATTGAATGATATCCATCGGCCTCATCATGTCATAATCTTCATGCTCTAAAATATGACAATGCCACACATATCGGCCGGTATATGGAACAAATCGAGCAACGATCCGAATGACTTCACCTGCATGCGCCTGAATGGTGTCCTTGTAGCCTTGTTCATGTAAAGGAGGCGCTTCGTTTGGCCCTGTATACACGATTTCTCCTGTCGATTGATAGACTTCTGTATCAAACGGCCTTCTGTCTAATACCCTAAATTGAACAAGATGCAAATGAATAGGGTGTGTACCCCTGGTTGGATTGACGATGGACCAAACCTCTAGACTGCCAAGACGAGGATTTTCCGTGACAGGGTCATTCCAAAAGTTGTTATCGAGCAATAGGATTGGGCGGCCGTATTTATCCTGTGTGCCGGTAAGTGTGAGTGTACGCTCTCGATCAGCTCGACTTGGCCGAAGTGGTGGCAGCGGTTTGAAAATAGGACGTAATGTCTTAGGTACCCTTCCTTTTAGCGGACGTGTGACTTTGAATTGCATAATGTTCGCATCTGTTTCAGGATTCACATCCTGTCCGCAGCCGGCTGTATTTTTGAGAGTGATCGTTTTGTTTTCGTAAGCTGAAAAGTCGATGATGACATCGAAACGTTCAGCAGGCGCGATGCTAAATGATTGATGGCGAACGGGTCTTGGCAAAAATCCCCCATCGGAACCAATTTGCATGATTGTAGCGTCGTTATCTAGATGCAGCTCATAAGTTCTAGTATTGGACGCATTTAAAATACGAAAACGGTACTTTCGCGGCTCTACTTCTAAATACGGCCATACTTTACCATTGACTAAGATTGTTTCTCCGCAAAAAAAGGGCACGATGGATGGGTCTGGTATGTCGCTGTCCTCTGGCGTGTTGTTTGGTCTGCTAGGATAAAACAGTGAGCCATCCTCCTGAAACGTCCGATCCATAATCATTAAAGGAATGTCGTAGTCATCTTTCGGCAGCTCTAAGGACTTTTCAAATGCATCTGAGATCAAATAAAACCCAGCTAAACCGGCGTACACATTTAGTCGTGTTAATGCCATCGCATGATCGTGATACCACAATGTGCAGGCTTGCTGATGATTTGGGTATACGTAAGTCTCTCTTTCAAAGAAGGGGCCGGTTGCTTCAAAGTCCCGTGAAAACCAGGCTTCTGGATAGCCGTCACTGCTTGCTGGTGTGACACCGCCATGCAGATGAACGACTGTTTTGACCTCTGGTTCATCGTGATGCCCAGGATGAATGGTGTGATCGACAGGGAGGAAATGTTTCAATGGCAATTTGTTCATCCATTTTACTTTGACCTTTTCATTTCGATTGGCTTTAATGGTTGGACCAGGCAAACTGCCATTATAGGTCCATAGCTTGGTTGGGGGCAGGTCTCTATGAACTTTTAAGAATACCTCCTCCATAGCAATTTCATAATACGTTTGTCTTGGGTTCTTTTTGACGGGCTCCGCGACTTCTGGAATTGGAAGCTCGTCAACAAATTTTTCTAGGTTCATGTTGACTAATCCTCACTTAAATACAATTTGATACAGTATAAGTGCGGACATCCAAATAGGTGAATAAAATAAAAAAACCCGCTTTTCAGCGGGAGAATTACGGGTGTTTATTTTCAAGCGCCGCATTTGCAGGCACTTTTTTATTCGGTTTAAAGATAAAATAAGCAGCCAGTACGCTAAAGGTAATGATACTCGTCAAAATGAGCTGTGGCCGCATGGATTCGATAAACAGCATCGATGCCAAGATGGCGCAAATGACCAAAATGGTAAAGTACGTGAGGTATGGGAACAGCCACATTTTGATTTTGAGCTGTTCTGGATTTTCTTTTTCGATTTTACGGCGCATTCTTAATTGTGAAACGGCGATGACCAAGTAGACAAGAAGGGCAATGGCTCCAGATGCATTGACTAAGAACAAAAAGATGGTTTCAGGATAAAAATAGTTCATCATGACAGCAATGTAGGAAAAGAAGGTACCTGCGACTGTAGCCGCTACAGGAACACCACGTTTGCTGATTTTCATAAAGCGTTTCGGCGCTTCGCCTCTTTCTGCTAATGAATAAAGCATTCTGGACGTTGTGTACAATCCGGAGTTTAAACAAGATAGAACAGCTGTTAAGACAATAACGTTCATGACTTGAGCGGCTGATGGAACACCGATGTATTCTAATACCGCAACGAACGGGCTTGTTAAAATGCTTGCGGAATTCCACGGAAGTAAGGTGACAACGACAGCAATTGATCCGACATAGAATACGATAATACGCCATACAACAGAGCGTGTGGCTGTCGTCACAGATTTGACTGGGTCTGCTGATTCACCAGCCGCTATGGCCACAATCTCCGTTCCCATGAAGGAAAAGATGACGACAACGATTCCGAGTAACACAGAGCTGAATCCATTTGGAAGGAAACCGCCGTTCCCTGTTAGATTGGCAAGACCTGAAGTATGATGACCGCCAAAACCAAAGATAAATGCAAAACCAATGAGTAGAAAGAGAATGATGCTGACGACTTTAATCAATGAAAACCAATATTCAAATTCGCCAAAAGATTTAACAGAAAAGATATTTGTTAATGTTAAGAGGATTGTGAGGATAAGACTTGTGAGCCAAACAGGTGCATCTCCATACCAATATTGAATAATGGCAGCACCAGCAATGGCTTCGATGGCAATGACGATCACCCAGAAGAACCAGTAAAGCCAGCCGATTGTAAAACCGGCCCATGGACCGATAGCATCGCTCGCATATTGTGAGAAAGAACCGCTTGTCGGATAGGCACATGCCATTTCTCCGAGCATTCTCATAATAAAGATCACCAGAAGTCCGGCAAAAGAATAGGAAAGAATGGATCCAGGCCCTGCAGAATGAATGACAGCGCCGCTACCAACAAATAGCCCTGCCCCAATGACCCCAGCAATGGAGATCATCGAAATATGTCTTGTTTTAAGGTTTTTTTGAAGACCGTTTGTCATGTTGGACATTTCTTTACCTCCAAACATTTCTCATGAATAGAGAATTTGTTTTTAGAATATTTTAAATTTTATCACACTGAATTGTCATTCAGCATTGGACAGGTTATCAAACTGACATTTCAAACCTCTTAACATGATGTTAAAAAGTATAAAGGATTTGAGAGATTATGTTCCCTCTTTTCCTTCGGATGATTCTTAAAATAACATAAAAAAGGGGTGGGGAGGTTGTGTCAAAAAATAAAATTATTCTGATAATTTCCCCAAGGAGAGAGATTTGACGATATGTCCATTTCGAAGAGAATTGGAAAAAGGTTGATAGGAGTAGGTCTTGAGGTCATTTGACCTTGTAAAAATAAGTTTACTTAGGTCAACACATTTCTATTTATCCTATTTTGCTGACATAAGCGAATCATGTTGCTGTAGACCCACACGGGCTTTGCTTTGTAAGATAAATAATAGAATAGTGATGTGTGAGGAGGCGCGGTTCGACATGGAGCGCTATAACGAATTAAGACAAGGTGAAACGGGTGCTTGGGTCAGCATCATTGCCTATGTGATCTTATCTGCGGTCAAACTCATTATTGGGTACGTGTTTCATTCAGAGGCCCTTTCGGCAGATGGATTGAATAACACGACGGATATTATTGCATCCCTTGCTGTGTTGATTGGGCTGCGTATTTCTCAAAAGCCGCCTGATGAAGATCATCCATACGGTCATTTTAGAGCGGAAAATATTGCGTCTCTAGTGGCTTCCTTTATCATGATGCTTGTTGGGCTTCAGGTTTTGCTGAGTGCAGGGAAGTCGCTCTTCTCATCTGAGCATCAAACGCCGGATATGATCGCGGCTTGGACGGCAGCAGGAAGTGCTGTTGTGATGTACGGTGTGTATATTTATAACCGCAATCTGTCCAAACGGATCAATAGCCAGGCTCTTCATGCGGCAGCTGCTGATAATAAATCAGATGCGTATGTGAGTATTGGAACATTTGTAGGAATTATCGCTTCTCAATTTCAGCTGGCATGGATTGATACGCTTGCAGCGTTTGTCATTGGCTTAATTATTTGTAAAACTGCGTGGGAAATTTTCAGAGATGCCTCTCATTCGTTAACAGACGGTTTTCATATCAAAGATATGTCTAAATATAAAGAGACCATTGAAGCAACACCAGGAGTGGGCGATTTAAAGGATATTAAAGCGCGTTATCTTGGAAGTACAGTCCATGTGGATGTAGTGGTTGAGGTCGAGCCCAACTTGAACATTGCAGAAAGCCATGATATTGCAGATGAAATTGAACGCAGAATGAAACAGGAGCATGATATTTTACACTCTCATGTTCATATGGAGCCAGCAAGTGAGCCGAAAGAAGAGAAGAAGTCTTTTCCATCGTGAGAAGGCTTCTTTTTTATACGTGCTGATGTTATATGCAAATGCGTGTTGTATGGTAAAGTTAGACTATATGAAATTTGACAGAAACGTGATAGGAGGATCAGGATGGCATTTGATGAACCGATGCATTCAGATTTACAAAAAATCGTAGATAACATCAATAAAGTCATGGTTGGGAAAAAAGACATTGCGATATTAAGCCTTGTTGCGATTTTGGCGAAGGGGCATGTGCTGCTAGAGGATGTGCCTGGTGTAGGGAAGACGATGATGGTTCGTGCTTTGGCAAAATCCATTGGCTGTGAGTTTAAGAGAATCCAATTCACTCCTGACCTTTTGCCTTCAGATGTAACAGGCGTGTCGATTTACAATAAAAAGACGAATGAATTTGAATTTAGGCAAGGACCGATCATGGGACAGATTATTTTAGCTGATGAGATCAACCGGACCTCTCCTAAAACACAATCAGCATTACTTGAAGCGATGGAGGAAGGCAGTGTCACTGTGGACGGAGAAACGATGCCGCTTGCGGATCCATTTTTCGTCATGGCGACGCAAAATCCAGTTGAATATGAAGGAACTTATCCGCTGCCAGAAGCGCAAATGGACCGGTTTTTATTCAAGCTGCAGATGGGATATCCGACTATGCTCGAGGAGCTGGAGGTGCTCAACTTGCAGGAGAAGCAATCCCCGATTGATACGCTCCAAGCTGTCATGACAAAGGAACATATCCATGCATTGCAGCAGGCTGTTCAAACCATTCATGTGGATGCATCCATTAAAGAATATATTGTTGAAATTGCTCAAGCGACGCGTAAACACCCATCTGTTTATCTAGGTGTCAGTCCAAGGGGATCGATCGCCTTGATGAAAGCGGCACAGGCGTATGCGCTTTTGAATCAGCGCGATTATGTGATTCCTGATGATGTACAGTATTTGGTGCCTTATACATTACCGCATCGTATGATTTTGACATCAGAAGCGACATATGAAGGGAAGAAGGCGGAGACACTGCTGCGACAAATGCTTGAGCAAATTGGCGTGCCAGTTCAAAAGTCGATGACTCAATGAAGTCACGTTATCGTTTAGCAGTTTCGTTATGGTTACGGGTGATGATGCTCATCATTCTCACTGCGGCAGCCTTTTGTTATGCCATGTTTCAGGGAGGGTTTGTGAGCTGGTTCCTTTTTTATGCATTTTTACCATATGCTTTGTATACTTTGCTGTTTGCACTTATTCCACTGCGCGCGACAGCCAAGAGGGCATTACAGCAAACCCGCTTGAAGGCGGGGGATGTGCTGTCCGTTGACCTTGAAATCAAGCGGACACATCCATTTCCGTACGTTTACGTCATGATTGAGGATGCTCCGCCAGACACCTTTCATTTACAGGAACAGATTGAAATGAAGCAAATGCTGTTTCCTTGGTTTCGGAAAACATGGCGATTTTCTTATCAATTGAATGATATTCCGCGGGGAGAGCATCATTTGACAGCGGTTAGGATCAAAACGGGTGATATGTTTGGGTTTGTTGAAAAAGAAATCATCATTCCGCTAGAGAAAAAACTGCTTGTCTACCCAAAAGTGCTGGATATCCCTGTAGAGCCTGCTGAGTCACTGAGTGAAAATGGAGGCAAAGCGGTTCACTCGTGGTTAAATGAACCGACTCATGTGACAACAGGCGTACGAGAATACCAGCAAGGAGACCGTTTTGCTTGGGTGGATTGGAAGACGACGGCCAGAAGAGGCCAGCTGATGACGAAGGAATTTGAACAGAATCAAGCAAAGGACCTGGTCGTGTTTGCTGATTTTACTGATCAAGCTGTTTATGAAACAGTTGTCTCTATTACAGCATCTGTTCTTCAAACGGCTGTGAAAAAAGGAGTGCCGTCAGGTCTTGTCCCTCTAGGAGATCAGCATGTCTTTCGAGTCGATCAAGGAGAACTTCATTTACAGGACATGCTTTATTATTTAACAAGGGTGCAGCATCAGCCTTCCCGCGCACTAGAATATAAACCGTTAGCAGCAAGTGAGTATCAGCATTCAGGAAAATATGTCGTCACAGGTCAGCTGCAGGAGGAGCTTGCGGCAAGTCTCTTTGGAAATCGAAATAGAAAGAACATCACCGTGCTTTTAGTGAAGAAAGCCGTTGACCGTTTGACGACAAAAGAAAAACAGCTTGCAGACCGGCTCAAGGCCTCTGGAATACGCATCACCCTTTTATTTGAAGACCGGCTGCACGAAAGAACTGTGAGGTGACAAACATTTATGCTGCATACGCATCTGCGGCAAAGCCGTTTTGAATTGTTCATCTATTATGCTGTAGCTTTTCTGCTGCTATGGGAGTGGCTTCGTCCACTTCAAGATTTTACAGAGACGAGCCATACGTCTTATTTCATCATTTTTATCGGGCTTACGTGTTTGTTTACGTTCTTTCGTCTGAAGTGGTATGTGACGTTTCCTATTTGTGCTGGACTGATTTTGCTCGCCTTATATTTGATCTTTTATCAATCAGCGCCAGGCTATCCGTCTGCTTTGTTTGCTGATATTAAGGATAATATCACGTTAATGAGCATGGGTATGTGGAGTGATATGTATCCGTCTTTCCGTACATTGTTGTTTTATATTTTGCTGTGGCTGCTTGTCTACTTGCTTCATTATTGGGTGGTCTATCAGCAGCGTATCTTTTTCTTTTTACTGATGACGATTGTGTATGTCACGATTCTTGATACGTTTACGCCATATGATGCGACCTTTGCGATCGTTCGTATTATGGTATTTGGCTTTTGTTTGCTTGGATTGCTGTATTTCGATCGACTGCGTTCAGCTGAGGGCGTTCGAGTGTCTCAGAAAGCGCGTCTAAAGTGGTTTTTCCCCATGATGGCGCTTGTCCTTCTATCAGCGACACTCGGCGCTTCTTTGCCGAAGTCAGATCCGAAATGGCCCGATCCTGTCCCGTTTTTTAAGGCGGTCACGAATCAAGATGGGACAGCCGGGCAGAATAAAGTGGGATATAGTGCAGATGATTCGGCGCTTGGCGGCCCGTTTAGTGAGGACCGTACACCAGTCTTTAAGTGGAGCGGAAAGGAGCCGACTTATTTTCGTGTAGAAACAAAAAGTATTTACACAGGAAAGGGCTGGGAGGATGCATCAAATGATACAAAGCCTACTCGGCTAAAGGACGACACTGTGCCGAATCGGTGGTTTACTGAGCGAGTGAAAATAGAGGAGCATGAAACGAGAGTTGATATAGAATCTGATTATCGATTTAATCATGCTGTGTATCCTATTGGAACGATCATGCTGACACCAATGGAAAACATTCCCTTGCAAATCATGGGCAAAACAGAGAAAATTGTTCCGTCTATCCAGAACCCACCCAAAAATTTAGGGAACTATCAAGTCAGCTTTTTATCCCCTACATTTATCCTAGAGGATTTACAGAGAATCAAAGTACCGACAAAGAAGCAGGTGAATGAGCAGGTTGGCCGTGAATACTTGCAGCTTCCATCCTCACTTCCAGAGCGTGTGAAAACTTTGGCAAACAGCTTAACGGAAACGAAGGACAATATGTATGATAAAGCGAAAGCGATCGAGGATTATTTAGGATCTGCGAAGTTTTCATATGAAACGCAAAATGTCGCTGTGCCTGGTCGTAATGAAGATTATGTGGATCAATTTTTATTTGATACGATGATTGGCTACTGTGATAATTTTTCAACCTCTATGATCGTGATGCTTCGTTCGATCGGGATTCCGGCGAGATGGGTGAAAGGGTATACGTCTGGCCAGTTATATGAAACACAAATGGATGGAAACAATGTGTATGAAGTGACCAATAACAATGCGCATTCATGGGTAGAGGTTTATTTTCCAAACAGAGGCTGGGTCACCTTTGAACCGACAAAAGGATTTACAAACCCAGAGACATTTACGAATGAATCCGTTTCAAGCGATCAAACGGATGATCAAAAGGAAGAAGAAAATCAGTCTAGTTCTGATGCAAGTGAAGATCAGCCGCAAGACCAGCCGCAGCAGCAGGAGACAGAGCAGCCGGCACAACCAAAGGAACAAACAGCGAAGGCAAAGCCAAATATGGTACATGCGGGTTCAATTGCAGGTTATGCGGCAGGAGCTATTGTCCTGCTTGGATTCATCAGCTGGATGCTTTATCGATTCAGAACAAGATGGCTCCCATTCTTTATTGTAAGAAAGGTGAAACGTCTGCCAGAGGATGAAGCATTCTTCTATGCATACGCGGCTCTATTAAAGCAGCTAGGGCGCAGGGGAATTGAGAAAAAGCCAGGTATGACGCTAAGAGAATTCGCTTCTTTGATCGATGAGAAGGATGGAGATCATCACATGTCAGAGCTGACGCAGCTCTATGAACGTGCGCTTTATCGGCGAGAGGATTCGTCGGCGCTTTGGCAGCAGTCGGCAAAGTTATGGGAAAATTTAATAAACAGGAGATAGTCTTGACCGCGTACCTTCCTGTTGTTAGAATAGGTGAATATTAAAACCTTCTAAAATACATGAAATTGAAGCGTTCGGATGTGAGTCTGGGCGCTTCAAAAGCGTGATTCACACTGAGAGCAGGTTTTCTCCTCTCATTTTTTCTGTGCGTTTATAAAAAACTATATTGGACATAGAGGTGACACCATGACAAATTTAGTAAATGAAATGATTTTGGTTCTCGATTTCGGCAGTCAGTACAATCAGTTGATCACACGCCGTATTCGTGAATTTGGTGTGTACAGTGAGCTTCATCCGCACACTTTAACTGCTGAAGAAATTAAAGAAATGGCGCCTAAAGGAATCATCCTTTCTGGTGGACCAAACAGTGTTTATGATGAAGGATCTTTCCGCTGTGATGAAAAGATTTTTGATCTAGACATTCCGGTTCTAGGCATTTGTTACGGCATGCAGCTCATGACTCACTATTTAGGTGGGAAAGTAGAAGCGGCAAGCCAGCGTGAATATGGAAAAGCAGATATTCATATTAACGGAACACCTGCTTTATTCAAAGACCTTCCAACGGATCAAGTCGTTTGGATGAGCCATGGTGACCTCGTAGTTGAAGTACCAGAGGGCTTTACAGTCGATGCAACAAGTGCACATTGTCCAAACTCAGCGATGAGCTTAGCTGAGAAGAATTTCTATGGCGTTCAGTTCCACCCAGAGGTTCGTCACTCTGAGTACGGAAATGACCTATTGAAAAACTTTGTCTTCGGTGTGTGTGATTGCGATGGCAAATGGTCAATGGAGAACTTCATTGAAATCGAAATGCAGAAAATCCGTGAAACAGTAGGCGACAAGCAAGTATTGTGCGCACTAAGCGGCGGTGTCGATTCATCTGTTGTGGCGGTATTGATCCACAAAGCCATCGGCGATCAGCTGACATGTATTTTCGTTGACCACGGTCTTCTTCGCAAAGGCGAAGCTGAAGGGGTTATGAAAACATTTAGCGAAGGTTTCAACATGAACGTGATTAAAGTAGATGCAAAAGATCGTTTCTTAAACAAGCTAAAAGGTGTGTCTGATCCTGAGCAAAAACGTAAGATCATCGGTAACGAATTCATCTATGTATTCGATGACGAAGCGGACAAGCTAAAAGGAATCGACTACTTAGCACAAGGAACACTTTACACAGACATCATTGAGAGCGGAACAGCAACAGCGCAAACAATCAAATCTCATCACAACGTAGGCGGTCTTCCAGAAGACATGCAGTTTGAATTGATTGAGCCACTCAATACGCTATTCAAGGATGAAGTCCGTGCCTTAGGTTCAGAGCTTGGCATTCCTGATGACATTGTCTGGAGACAGCCATTCCCAGGTCCAGGACTAGGTATCCGTGTACTAGGTGAAATTTCAGAAGAAAAACTAGAAATCGTCCGTGAATCGGATGCAATTCTACGCGAAGAAATTGCCAACTTCGGCCTTGAGCGCGACATCTGGCAATACTTCACGGTTCTCCCAGACATCCGCAGTGTAGGTGTTATGGGTGACGCAAGAACATACGACTACACAATCGGTATCCGTGCTGTTACATCTATTGATGGTATGACGAGTGACTGGGCAAGAATCCCTTGGGATGTACTTGAGAAGATCTCGACTCGTATCGTGAATGAAGTGAAGCATATTAACCGCGTGGTGTATGATATTACGAGTAAGCCGCCTGCTACGATTGAGTGGGAATAGTTATAATAGAGCTAGAAACCTTTGTGTATCAAGGGTTTCTAGCTCTTTTTTATTTTTAACTGCACTTTTTCCTTCCATTTTTTTAATCATCATTCCATCCCTTACACACATCAATCCATTGTGAATAACCGGAGTGTTTTTCTAATTGTTTTATTGTGAGTTCAATAGCACTGTTACTGCTCCCGCAGGCTGGATAGACTGTCTCAAAACGTTTTAGTGAAATATCTAAATAAACAGAAACGCCATTCTTTGTAGCGAAAGGACATACTCCGCCAATTTCATGACCGACCAAGTCAACAACCTCATGAGGAGAAAGCATTTTAGCTTTTGTTTTAAAATATTCCTTGAATTTTTTGTTATCAACTTTTGCATCGCCAGAGGTCACAACTAAAATAGCTTGTCCATTTACTAGAAAGGAGAGTGTTTTTGCGATTCTTTCAGGTTCGCAGCCCAGTGCAGAAGCAGCCAAGTCTACGGTTGCACTAGATACTGAAAATTCTTGAATTCGAGTATCCATATCATATTGTTTAAAATAATCTTTTACTTGTTTGATGGACATGATCATTTCTCCTCTTTATTATCTATTGTTTAAACGATATTGATGTGGTGTTAGGTGATACTTTTTCTTAAATAAACGAATGAAATGCTCTGCATTTTGATAACCAACGGCTGCCGCAATATGATCTACTTGTAAATGGCTACCAGTGAGCATTTCGCAGGCTTTTTCCATTCTTATTTCTTGTCGAATCTCACGAAATGATTTGCCAAGCTTACGAGCTATATATTTTGACAGATAAGATTGTGAAAGGTTAAATTTCTCTGCCATCTCCTGGATGGTGATATGCTCACAACATTGCTGAATATATTGTAGCATTTGAATCATACGTATATCACTAGATTGTTTGACCTGATTGACGTTCAAATGGCTTGGTTTGAATCTTAATAAGAGACATAATAATATCTCAAACACATTATTCATAATCAACTGGTAACTAGGGAACTGATTATAATTTTCTGCAAATAGTTGAAGAGAGCAGTCTAGCAAATGTTTATCCAAGTGACTATGGAAAATAAGAATATTTTTATTTTCTTTTATATACAATGCATTCAAAAAGAACTTTGAAATGACATGATTTCCTTTTAACATTTTAAAAAACACTTTTTGAAAAGTACTCTTACGGATCATGATTTGCATGGCGATTGTATTCTCCATTACAATTGGCTTGTGTATTGTGTTAGGTGGGATAAAGGCAATATCTCCTGATTTTAAAGCCATTTTTTTGCCTTCCACTTCTACATACATCTCATTTTCCAGAACATAGATCATCTCAAAGAAATCATGGATAGCCGACAATTGGGGCATAAAACGGCTATACTTTCTCACTTCGATATCTTTCTCCTGATCTAACCACATAGTATCTTCCTTTTCAAATTCATTCTGCCCTTTTAGTAAAAATTCTTCTATATATATTTGTTTATGCATTAGACTGTGTTTATCATAATCCTTCAAAAATAATTGCAATGATGTATTGTCATGCTTTTTCTGTTGGTATTGTTGATAAAAGATTTCTTGTTCGTTATATTCTCTTAAATATTGCATCACTTCATGTTTTTCAAGTTTATCTTTTTCCATCTACATCCAAACCTCTAGTTTATTTACTGCCACCACCAGGGCCTTCACTGTTGCTTCTATAATATCTTTATCAATTCCCGCACCCCAATGCATTTTTCCTTGAGATGAAATTCCAATCTGTGCACAGGCTTTTGCTTCGGAATCCTTGCCCAAAGAATTCTGTTCATAGACTTCCAAAACATAATCGAGATGAAAATATGCTTTTAACGCATTACTGATGGCATCTAAACTTCCAGTGCCAGTTCCTTGTATGTCAATTTGTTGCTGATCTCTCAGCAAAGTTAAGGTGACTTCCTGCTTATTTCCCTTATTAAATTGATAATCAAGCAGCTGGAAATGAGGGTGAAAATCAACATACTGCTTTTCAAAAACATGATATATTTCTTCGACAGACAATTCCCTATTTGTCTGATCAGATACTTTTTTCGCTGCATATCCCATGGCTTCATTCATTTGATAAGGAAGTTTAATGCCATAATTTGTTTCTAGTACATAGCCTATGCCGCCTTTTCCAGACTGGCTATTAATTCGAATCACATCCGTTTGATAGTTCCTACCCAAGTCAACTGGATCTACTGGGATATACGGAACGTCCCATTTATCAACATTATTTTCTTTTCTATATTTCATCCCTTTAGATATCGCATCTTGATGTGACCCAGAGAATGCGGTGAAAACCATCTCCCCAGAATAGGGCTGCCTCTCAGGAACAGTGATTTTTGTTAGTTTTTCATATTTTTTACGAATAGCTTCTAGGTTATTGAAATTCAATTTTGGATCATAACCTTGTGAATACATATTCATCGCCAAGGTAATCAAGTCAACGTTCCCTGTACGTTCACCGATACCAAATAATGTACCTTCGACTCTTTCTGCGCCAGCCAGAACACCAAATTCTGCATCACTCACCCCAGAGCCACGGTCATTATGAGGATGAACAGATAATGTCACACTGTCTCGGTAAGACAGATTTTTGTGTATATACTCAATCTGACTTGCAAAGATATGAGGCATTGAATATTCAACTGTTGTCGGAATATTGATGATTGCTTTATGATTTGGTGTCGGTTTCCAAATATCTAAAACACTATTACAAATATCTAACGCATAATCAACTTCTGTTCCTGGAAAGCTTTCTGGACTATATTGAAAATAAATATCACTTGTTGTTTTTTCGGCAAGTTCTTTTACTAAAATAGCTCCATCAATGGCAATTTGTTTAATTTCATCTTTTGTTTTCTTAAATACTTGTCTGCGCTGCGCTTCTGAAGTCGAATTATATAAATGAACAATCGCTTTCGGTACCCCCTTAATGGCTTCGAACGTTCGGCGGATAATATGCTCTCTCGCTTGCGTGATCACCATAATCGTGACATCGTCTGGAATCATATGATGATCAATCAGTGTCCGCAAAAACCTAAACTCTGTATCAGAAGCAGCTGGAAATGCGATTTCAATTTCTTTAAAACCGATCTCTACTAGTAACTGAAACATTTCCAATTTTTCTTCTAAGTTCATAGGAATAGGTAATGCTTGATTTCCATCCCGTAAGTCCACACTGCACCATATCGGAGCACTTTCTAATGTTTCTTTCTTCACCCAATCATAAGTAAGGTTCGGTGGCAAAAAGTATTTCTTTTCGTATTTTTTGTGGTTAAACATGATCGATTCCTCCTGTAATTGGAATATAAAAAAGCCTTTCATCCCCAAGATTTAACTTGGAGACGAAAGACTTCTTCTTACGCGGTACCACCCCTGTTTCATGATAAACAAACATTATCATGCCCTTATTCGGATACAGATTGTTTGATCTTATATCCTTCCCATATAACGGTGGGGTGCCGACCTTAACTACATCAATCCTTTTCATTTCACTAAGGCTACTCTAAGGTGAGTTCCTTGCCTTTTGTTATTGCTTCTCATCAACCAGCAACTTTCTGAAAACATTTCGGCAAGTACTATTCCTTATCATCGCATTCTAATTTTTCTGATTTTTTCTATTATACCAAGTTTACAAAAAAGAGATAGGGATAGAGATATCTTTTTTAATTGATTTTTTTTGTCCTCTGGGTGCCTATCTTCATTTTTAATCCTCTTCACCAAATAAAAATCCAAGGCCACAAATAAAGGTGAGTGAATTCATAGCGAACAATAAAATCGCACCAATTTTTTTCATGGCAATGAATCTCCTCTTAAATTCAGTCTGCTAGCCTTCAAAATTTAAATTCACTGGTTCATCCTCTAAATCATCCACAGCGTTTTGTTCTGTCACTGGCACACTTTCATCTACCGTTTTAAAACTAAGTTCATCCATCCAAATGTGACCTTGACCATGTAGTAATATGCCAAACGCAATCACTTCACTTTTTACTGGAACATCTAGAACTACACTAAAATGATTCCAGCCGTTTGTTCCTGTAATGGGACGGTTCATCATATTGTCAAACGCAAGAACTTCACCTGAAGAATGGTCAATCCTCATCCATAAACCAGCTGAACCTTTCACATCTTCGCTTTTGACAAAAGCAGAAAATTGAAGGCGTTCTCCTCGGTAACGATCAGACTTAATTTGCTGCATCAAGGTCGCGAATCCTCGTGCTTTTTCATCCTTAGATTTCAGGTAAGCTGAGGTAGTACCACTGTGTACAATTCTGTCATCCAGACCTGTTTCATAATCAGATGGTGTTTCTCCCGTCATAATCCAGCCAGTAGTTGTGTTCTGATTGGCAGCCATATTCGTTTCCTCCTTATCAATGACATTCCTTAGTAATCTCCGATAACGTGCGGGTGACATATCATAGATCTTCTTAAAGGCTCTAGTGAAGGATTCCTGTGAACCAAAACGATACTGCAATGCGATATCAATCGCCCTTTGGTCCGTATGAATTAAATCCTTCGCCGCTTGGGTCATTCGACGTTCCCGTATATAATCAACAACTGACTTCTTAATCACTTTTTTGAACATACGGTGAAAGTGAAACCTAGAATAACCTGCGTATTTTGCTAGAGTTTGAAGCGGTAAATCATCTTTCAGATGCTGTTCAATATAATTCAATGTTTCTTGAATCGTTTTCTCATGTTCTTGATAGGACAACCGAGCACCTCCTTGCCTTACGAGTTTAGTATAGTGGAAATGCTTTTTAGGAAACTTGACTTTTTGTGCTGTGTTGTAATTTTAAAACAAATCTTTTGCTCTAGCTTCGGGACTAGGTGAAATTTCTTAAGAAAAACTAGAAATCGTCCGGCAATCGGATGCGATTCATTATCTTAAGACTTGAGCGCGAAATTTAATAATACTTCACTGTTCTTACATACGTCCGCAGCGTAGTCGTTATGGGATACTCAAGAATATACGACTACTGCATCCATGCTGTTACCTATATTGATGATATGACAAGTGACTGGATAAGAATCCATTGGCACCTGCTTGAGAAGATCTCAACTCGTATTTTGATTGGAGAATATCATACGTTTCATAGCTTGATAGACTAGCCATGAACAAAGATGAGGCTTTGATAGTTTTGGCTATTTGTTGGAGAAATATCCTAGTTGTGTTGGCATGGTTATCAATCTTGCGGCTTGAAACTTATGTAAAAATTTCTGTTTTTGCCGGATTTAAGAGGAAAAGAATACTTGAAAGAACCAACAAAGACAGAGCGACAGCTTAGAAGAAGGGGGGAGTGCTCAGACGAAGAAAATCTAAACCCACTAATACAGTTAGGCATTGGATTGATGAAGTTAAGAAAGGAACTATATCGCAACCTATCTATACCTTTGAAATAGCTGAAGTAAGTCTTACAACCTTTCAGCATTTGAAAAAGTATAGGGAGGCATATGGTGTGAACGGGATTGAAATAAATGACAATGAAGAAGAGAAACTATATTTAAGAAACAAAGGAGGGCAATACCTAATTTGTAAGTAATCCCTCCAATAGTATGGTGCTCAATAATAACTTCCGTAGCTTCTTTGGCGATATTGTGATTGGTTGAGAGCATGTATTATTTCGATTGAACAGAAAGGAAAGTGTTATTTCTGTTTACTTTAACTTCTTAAAATTTATTAATTAGAGATGTTTGTTTTAAGATATTTATTATGTTTTAAGAGCTAAGAGAATATATTAGATATTTAGTTGTTCTTATTTCTCTCTTCTTTTATTATTTCTTTCAGGTCTTTTATTTCTTTTTTATAATCTTCTAATATATCTATTAATTCGTTATATTCATTCTCTCTATCTTCGAGGTTTTTTTTATTTTTTTTAAGAAAGGCATGTTCTTCGAGATATTGTTTAGCTCCAAGAATACCAATTACAATTGCTAGTCCATAAACAGTAAAAAAATTATTTAATGGTTGCAATAGTTTATTTAAATAGTCAGTATGAGGCAAGACAGATATTGAGAAAACAGCTACAAATAAAGGTAAAATGGAGTGCACTCTGTTAAGTTTTAAAAAATTAGATAAATCCACTAATATAAATGCTAGTGCTGAAACAGTGACAGCTAAAACTAAATTGGAATTCTCTAAGAATCCTGGTATAAAACATCCTATTATTAATGAAATAGCTAGTAAAATTACGAATATCTGAGAATTAGAATCTTTCAATCTGTTCACTTCCTGTAAATAGTAGTATAGTTATATTATACACATTAAGAAGGGAAAGGCTTATGACAATTATAAATACAATATTAGAGAAAATGGAGAAGAATGTTGTAGAAGTACCTGTTAATAGGAAATATTGGTTGGTACGAACAGAGAGTGGTTTTTATTATGATGATTTTATTAAACAAGGTAAAATATCAGTAGGGTGGAATGAATTTTCTAATAAATCTTTCTTTTTGGATAAAAAAGCTAGTGACATTCAAAAAGACCTAATTGCAAAAGCATACCCAAATGTAAAGCAGCCTTCAAGAATTTATAATCAAATAAGAAAATTTATTTTTGAATTAAAAATTGGTGATGTAGTTATGATTCCAGATGAAAACTCCAAAACCATAAGTTTTGGAGTAATTAAATCTGACTATTATTGCAAAGAAAACGCTAGTAAGGATGAGTTTATAAAATCTAGAGATGTCGAGTGGATTAAGTCTATAGCTAGAAAAAACTTAGACCCATATCTATATAAGATGATGCATGCTCACCAAACTATTAATAGTGCTAATGCTTACAAATATGCTCATTATATTGATAGGTCTATGTATTCTTTGTTTAATAAAGGTGAGAAATGTTACTTAAATATTAAGATTGGTAGAAGAGGAAATCTTCCAGCCTATGATTTATCAAGGTACTTAGAATCTGTTTTAAAAGCTATAGAACTTACTAATGATATTAAATTTAATGGCTATGAAAATGATTATCACCAATTGGAAGATTTGGATATTAAAGTTAATGTTCAATCTCGAGGATGGTCTTTATTTAGCGGTTCTAAAAAACTGATTACTAAGTTTGCAGTTGTTTCTAATGCTGCTCTTTATGAAGATATTGATGATTTAATATCTGATGAATCAACTAGGGTTAGAAAGGAAAAAATACAAGAGATTAAAGATGGAATGAAAAGAGCAAATGCTGATTTTCCTGAGGATTTGAAATAAAATTAAGATAACATTATTCGGATGGAAATTCTATAAACAAGGGGCTAGTTAATCCTTAAAGAAAGGATTAACTAGTCTTTTAAGTATATTATAATTTTATATTGTATTGACTTAAGAATTCGATTTCCTGTTGTAATCCTTCTTCAAAATCGCATACATAAACACATCATCAAACCCATTCTGACCAAGATCATAATCCCTTAATAAACCCTCTCGAACAAAATTAAAATTCTCCAATAATTGAACAGAGGACGTATTTGCTGGATCAATAATCGCTTCAATCCGATTCAGGTTCATTTCCTGAAACCCATATCGTAACACCGCAGCAATCGCTTCCTTCATAATGCCTTTTCTCCAATGATCCTGATGCAATTCATAGCCAATTTCCGTGCGGCAGTGCTGTTTTTCCAAGTTAAGAAATCCACAACTGCCGATGATCGCAGGATCTTCTTTTAAAGAAATACCCCAGCGGATGCCTGTTTGTTCTTTGAAGATGTTGTCATACCACTTGATTTCTCCTTTTGTGTCTTCAATCGTTTCATGAGCATCAATGCCCATGTAGCGGCACACGGTTTCATTGGATAAGTAGATGTGCATATCCACAGCGTCTTCGATCGTTGCTTGTTTTAAGATTAGTCTTTCGGTATGTATGGTTGGAAATGATTGCGGGAATATCAGTTCACGTCTAGTCATATTTTTCTCCTTGTGCAATTTTATTTAAATTATACCTGTACTGGTCGATTTTGTGTAATGCTTTGGTGTAATATGAGAATATGATTGTGGGAATAATTCACAAACGAATTCGATAAAAGAGGATAATTGAAATGGGCATTTTTCTAATTATGATCGTCATCGTGATGATCATCGTATCTTTAGCGATCTATTTGTTTAAAAAGGGAATCATCCATTCTAAAGTGTTAGTGATTGTAGGTTCTGTTTTAGGAGGAACCGCACTATTTGTTTGGGTGGCTATGTTTTTTAATTTTCACTCTGTATCTTTAATAAATGAATCGCTAGGTCATTTTAAGATCGGTGAAAAATTTGAGGGAGATCATACTTTTGCGGAGAATACTCAATTCTCTCATCCTAAACAGAGGGTCTATATGGAAAAAGAAAATCAAGATTTTGTAGTATCAGTTGATCAACATCATCGAGTTACATCTATTTACAATCAGTCAAAACAGAAAAATCTTCAAACATCTAAGGGAGTTAAAATAGGAGAAGATTATTCATCTGTGATACAAACATATGGAGAGCAATTCAAGAAGCTCTGGTTTGTCGAAGGGTATAGCAAAGGTATACAATATCAAGATCAATCAAACGGTATCATTCTAGAGTTCTTTTTCAATGACAATAAACTAGCACTCATTGAACTTCGTAGTAAGCGGAAATAAAAAAGTAGAAAGTAAAAACAAGCATTTTAATTGAAATGCTTGTTTTTATGTTGCTTTTCCATAACATGCCTTACAATAAAAAACCCCTTCATTCCTCAGCCAAGCCTTTACCTCTGTCATTCCACGTCTCTTTGGATAGATGAGCTTGACGTACACTTCTTCGTTACCTTCTATCTTCTTCTGACAGCTAGCACAAACGGGTTCTTCAAATAGAAACAATCGGCATACTCCTTTTTGTAGATATTTCTTCCATTATATCAAATATGCAACATAATCTTTGTGGCTCGTTCTTCACTTTTTCTATTTTTGTCCGACATATGCTACGTGAAAGAAATTTCCGTTTGTTGAAACCGTTTGTGAGAAACCTTGCTCTAACAGGTGTAGGAGGTGTGGATGAGATGAAGCAAGTGCGTCTAATTAAAAAAGCACAAAAAGGGAATGTTCCGGCATTTGAGAAATTAATGCTGATGTATCAAGAGCGTTTATATAAAACGGCTTTTCTCTATACAAGAAATAAAGAGGATTCGTTAGATGCTGTTCAAGAGACGGTCATTAAAGCGTTTAAGCATCTATCTGGCTTAAAAGAACCGGCTTATTTTTCTACCTGGCTGACGCGGATTTTGATTCATACGATTTTTGCGATGAAGAAAAAGCAGCAAGATGTTGTTCCGTTTGAACAGCATCATGAGAGCGTTGAGCGACATGATTTTTTAGAAGACAAGCTCGATTTAAAAAATGCACTTGAAGTGTTAGATGAGCAATATCAGCTCGTGATTCAGCTATTTTATTTTCAAGATTATTCGATTTTAATGATTTCTGAACAGATGGGTGTGCCTGAAGGAACGGTTAAAACTCATTTGTATCGAGCAAGAAAGTTATTAAAGCAAACATTGGAGAAGGAGGAGAGTGTCGATGGAACGAAAAGAAATGAAAAAGCTTTATGATGAGATTGATGTACCAAAGGTTGAAGTGACCTCTGCTGTTCGCCAAGCAATAGGAGATGTAAAAGCGGAACAAAAAAGACACTGGTTCAAATGGAACTGGAGAACGCCAATATACTCTGCCATTGTTCTCATCGTCCTTTACTTTTCATCAGGTTTCCTTTTTCCTTCTCTTAATACAGCGATGGCACGTGTCCCGATAGTTGGGCAATTTTATATGATGTTTCACGATAAAGTAGGAATGGCTCTTTTTCAGAGTGATTTGGTGAAACATGTCAATGAGGGGGCTGAATCAAGAGGAATTACTGTGAGAGTAAACAGTGTGTATTATGATGCTGGGCGGCTTGTTTATACGTTTACTGTGGAGAATTTCCATACAAAAGAAGATTTTATACCGATCAACATTGATTCAGATCAGATCAATGAAAATTTTCAACCCAATATAGATAGTCCGGAGTTGAAAAAATTAAAAGATGGTCGATATGCTGGACGAATGGAATTCTATACAAATGGACAGATGATTAAGCAAGGCCAAAAAGCACAACTCGTGATTTCGAAAATTGGAGATATTGTAGGGAATTGGCGCTTTGAGTTGCCTGTAGTTAAGCAAAAAACCACTTTATTTGCAGGTCAAAAAGAAGTATCTATTTTAAATGGACGTTATCAGTTGAAAGATATAAAGGTTGAAAATGGAGTGAATTCCTCTGTAATTCAATATGCGATTGATTACAATGGTGTCGCAAAAGATGATGATATCTCTATAGATATAATGAAAGATAATTTGGGAAGTAAGTACAGGCTTAAGAATGCAGCAACATTAAAGGGAAAAAAACTTTCAACTGAAAAAACTAGACAAAATGCTTTGACCATTTTGAATAAGCCAATTTCTCCAAACACTACTGAACTGACATTTTACCTAAATGGGATATATGAACATGAAGAAAGCAAAATCATTTCACTCCAGAATCAGCTGCCTGTTCAGTTCAGAACAAAGCACCATGGAATTGGGATTAAGATCAATAAAATAAAGCAAAAAGGGCGTTCTGTAACAGTTGATTATCAATTTACTGGAGTAGATAAGGAAAAATTAGATGAGGCTGATATGAAGAATGTCGGTGAATCAATTGGATTAGGCGATGTTAAAAAAATGAAATCATGGTCCGATCCTGAAGCAAATTACGAAAACGGATATTACTTGAAGGGAAACAATGCGAAGGTGACCAATTTAAAGACAGCTTCTATGCAATCCACCTTTGACTTTGATGTGAAGGAGTTAGACAAATTATCATTAAACCATTTTTCATTTAAGGATTATGGGCTTTATCTTGATTTGTCAGTTCTGAATCTGTTGGCACCGCAAAAAGAAATAAAGGTAATCATTCCAGTCAAAAAAGAAACTTCAAAAGCTAGTCAATAAATAAGAGAGCGAACATGATTACACATGTTCGCTTTTTGTCTGTTGTCCCACCATTCGATTCCGATTGAACGAGTACCGAATCAACATCAACGCCACAAAACTAGCTAACCCGCCAATCCAACTTAAATTCGTTACATTTGTATACTGTATAATCACACCGCCAATAGATGATCCAAGCATCATGCCGATGTTCATTATCGCTGTATTAAAGATCAGCACGGTTTCTGATGCTTGTGGTTTAAGGGAGATCAGATAAAACTGCTTCGCTGGTGTTGTTGTCCATGTAGCGATGCCCCAAATGGCAAGCGTGATCAAGACGCTAATTGTAGAGAATTGCGTAAAGAATAAGGTAAAGAGAGCGAACATCTGAATCGTGATGCTGATTGAGATCGTTCGGTTTGGTCCCCATTGATCGACGGCGAAGCCGCCAAAACGTGAGCCAATAAAAGCAGAAATTCCTAAGACGAGCAAGGCAATGCTTGTCATTTCAAGAGAAAAGCCGGCGGTCTGTCGTAATAATGGAGAGATATAAGCAAAGACCATCGTGTAGCCTAAGATCCAAAAGACGGTTGTTGCTAGGCTGCTGATCACTCTGCGGTCTTGAAGAATGTGTAATTGCTGCTTTAATGGCAGATGAGAATGTCCCTCTATGCGTGGCAGCAATTGATAAAGAAGCATGAAGAGACAAGCAGTACCTAGTGCAATGATGAGAAAAATATAGTGCCAATCCACATGACCTGATAGAAATGTTCCAATCGGTACACCAAGTACGAGTGAAACGGTGAATCCAGTGATGACCGTCGCCATTGCACTTCCCTTTTTTTCTGGCGGGGCGATCTGCGCTGCATAATTCGTGGCAACGACAATATATAAGCCGCCGCTCATGGCCATAATGACGCGAGATAGCAGGAGCAGCACAAAATGATGGCTGAAAAAGGCGAGCATATTGCCTAAAATAAACACAAAAATAGCCGCTAACAAAACTTTTTTTCGGTTCAGTTTCGACGTTGCCATGACTAAAAAGAGAGCGCCTACTGCATAAAAAAGAGAATAGACGGTGATGAGCTGTCCGGCAGCAGGAATGGAGATGTGTAAATCGACAGCAATGATATCTAGAATGCCTGACACGACGAATTCTGACGTGCCTGTGACAAATGAACCGACAGCTAAAAGAACAATCAATAGCTGATGAGATGTGTTTTTCATTTTGAACCCTTCCTTCATGTTGATACGTTGTCTTTAGTTTAAATTCCATGCTAACATAAGTAAAATTGATGTTTTTCATGAAGGAGATGAGTAAATACTCATGAGCTTTGTTCGCTTTGATATTATCGCAAAAGTGGTGGAGCTTGGCAGTTTTACAGCAGCAGCTGAAGCATTAAATATGACGCAGTCAGCTGTGAGTCATGCAGTGGCGAATTTAGAGTCAGAGTGGGGTGTGTCTTTATTCATTCGCGACCGAAAAAAGGGCATTATGCTGACGGACATTGGTCAAACGCTTCTCCCGCATATTAGAGAAGTGTTAAATAGAGTGGAGAAGATCCAGCAAGAAATTGCGTTAACGAAAAATATTGAAACAGGTTTGATTCGTATTGGCACGTTTGCCAGTGCCTCTGCTTGTTTATTGCCTAAACTGCTTGTGAGCTATCAGAAAAAGCATCCAAAAATCGAATTTAAATTCTATGAGGGAACGTATGAAGAAATATTGGAGTGGCTGGATTCTGGCATCATTGATGTTGGATTTGTTGTGAAAGGCCATGCGGATGAAGCCTTTGATTTACTGCCGCTTATCAAAGATGAGATGGTCGTCGCTTATCACCCAAATCATCGATATGAACAGCAGCCCATTGTAGATATAACAGATTTGGCGGGTGAACCATTTATTATGCCGACTGGCATGTATCAATCACATGTAGAGGATATTTTTTCGGAGGCGCAAATGAAGCCGGCTGTTTTATTTGAAGTTCATGATTGTACGACCATTGCTCGTATGGTAGGGGAAGGACTTGGTGTCACAATTGGTCCGGAGTTGTTTTAAAAACGCAGCAGCTTGTGCATATTCGTCAGCTGAATGTCTCTCATCATCGTGAGGTTGCGCTCGCCTGTCCTTCACTCACCCAAGCTTCTCCGGCAGTGAAAGAGTTTTTCCGTGTAGCCGAAACAGTATTTGCTAAAAGAGAAGGATTAGGAGAAGGGTGTATAAAGAACTAGATGTGAATTTCCAAATTCGTGTAATAAGACGAATGAAGCGGACATTTCTTTGAAAAATGTTCGCTTTTCGTATTGTGTTTTAAAAATGAAGTTGGTACAATAGACACAGAAATCAAATAGATAGAAGTCGTATAATCGCGGGGATATGGCCCGCAAGTTTCTACCAAGCTACCGTAAATGGCTTGACTACGTCAATTCACACTCGTTTGATATAAATCATGCATTGTTCTTGTTTTATGTCACAGTCTGAATTCACATATGTAGTCAAGCGTCCCAAAATTGTTGGGGCGTTTTTTATTTGACTAGTGAATGGGGCAGGCTAAAGCAAAAGGACATGAAGGGAGTCAGTTGGCTTGAAACAGTTTTTTCAGTTTGATGAGTTAGGAACGAATTACCGCAGAGAAATCATCGGTGGTTTAACCACATTTTTGTCGATGGCTTACATTCTGTTTGTTAATCCGATCACACTTGCATTAGTGTCGGTACCGGAT
>NZ_LKCP01000062.1:0-27609 GCF_001518755.1 Bacillus sp. AM 13(2015)
TTCAATATGACGGAAAAACCTTTGTCCCGCAGTCTAATTCGAGTAACGGAGAAGTATCAGCAGGAACCATATTTCAATATCGTCAGGACGGGAATATATTAACGGGCACATATCAAGGCGGCAGTATTATATCTGGCGTACTTGTAGGAACTGTGAATGAGGATGGAACACTTCATTTTAGATACCACCATGTAAGCAAGGACGGCGGCATAAGAAGCGGGTCTTGCGACTCCACTCCTAAGCAGCTGGATAACGGAAAAATTCAACTGTTTGAAAAGTGGAAATGGATGGACGGAGATCAAAGTGAAGGTGAATCTGTCATTGTAGAGCAGTAGATATATCCATTTCTGTCTTGTTGAAAAACAAATAGTGTAATGGTAAGATATAAGGTAGGGTAATTCGGGCTTTGTATATAATGGACCTGTCCTTTCAGAAAAGGGCAGTTTTTAATGATCATTCACGAGATTACTGAAACAGCAATTAGAAGGAGTTTGAATAAATTGACTATAACGTTTCAAGATTTTCAATTAAGCGAAAGTCTCATGAAGGCTATTAACCGCATGGGATTTGAAGAAGCAACACCGATTCAAGCAGAAACGATTCCTCTTGGTCTTCAAAATAAAGATGTCATCGGACAAGCACAAACAGGTACAGGAAAAACTGCAGCATTTGGTATTCCTCTGGTTGAAAAAATCGACCCAGCGTCTCCAAATATCCAAGCGATTATCATTGCGCCAACAAGAGAATTAGCGATTCAAGTATCTGAAGAGCTATATAAAATCGGCCAAGACAAGCGTGCACGCGTACTTCCTATTTACGGTGGACAAGATATCGGCCGTCAAATCCGTTCGCTCAAGAAAAATCCTCATATCATCGTAGGGACTCCAGGACGTTTACTCGATCACATTAACCGTCGTACAATGCGTCTTCAAAATGTTGAAACAGTCGTGCTAGATGAAGCAGACGAAATGCTAAACATGGGTTTCATCGAAGACATTGAAGCGATCCTTTCAAATGTACCAAGTGAACACCAAACACTTTTATTCTCTGCGACAATGCCTGCACCAATTAAGCGCATTGCAGAGCGTTTCATGACAAACCCAGAACACGTAAAAGTAAAAGCGAAAGAAATGACTGTATCTAACATCCAACAGTTCTATTTGGATATTCACGAACGTAAGAAGTTTGATACATTGACTCGTCTTCTTGACATTCAATCACCTGAGCTTTCAATTGTCTTCGGCCGTACGAAACGCCGTGTTGACGAATTGACTGAAGCACTTAACCTAAGAGGTTATACAGCTGAAGGAATTCATGGTGACCTGACTCAAGCAAAACGTATGGTTGCGCTTCGTAAATTCAAAGAAGGTTCAATCGATGTGCTTGTCGCAACAGACGTTGCAGCACGTGGACTTGATATCTCAGGCGTCACACACGTGTATAACTTCGACGTGCCGCAAGATCCAGAAAGCTATGTACACCGTATTGGACGTACTGGACGTGCTGGACGTACAGGTATGGCGATGACATTCATCACACCACGTGAAAAAGATATGCTTCGTGCGATTGAGCAAACGACTAAACGTAAAATGGATCGTATGAAAGAACCTACACTTGATGAGGCAATTGAAGGACAACAGCAAGTAACAGTTGACCGTCTACGCACGATCATCAGTGAAAACAACTTGAACTTCTACATGACAGCTGCTGCTGAATTGCTGGAAGATCATGATTCTGTAACAGTGGTTGCAGCTGCTATCAAAATGATGACAAAAGAGCCGGATGCAACGCCTGTTCGTTTGACAGATGAAGCACCAATGATTTCAAAACGTCATCGTAACAACCGCAGCTCTTCTAAACGCAGAGACGGCGGCGGTGGCGGAGGCTACCGTGGAAAAGGCAAGAACAGCCGTTCATCTTATGGTGATAAAAAGCGTTCTTCAAATGACCGCAATCGTTCTTCTAACGATCGTCGTCAAAAGAAATCTTATAACAACTAATACAAGAGCGAATCCTTTGCAGGGTTCGCTTTTTTTAACAGGCTAAAATTGAAACTTTTTAGGCTTTGTTACGTAATATATTGATAGAAAAGTAAGAGAATGGGGGAAGAATGTGAGAAAACAGCCGCAACGTCAAATTAGTCTAAATGGTTTAAAGGTATGGCGTCTTCAAAATGGAATTATCTCATTGATTTTCTTACTCATCATCATTGGGGTATTTGTTGCTAGCTACTATTTTCAATGGCCATATTGGATTGGAGCGATCCTTTCTGGTTTATGGGTCTTACAGGTCATCTTTGGCATTTGGCTCATACCAAAAATCCGCCATCACATCTGGCGCTACGAAGTATTTGAAAATGAAATTGAAATACAGCATGGACTCATTCGTGTCACACGTGTGATTGTGCCGATGGTTCGTGTTCAGCATGTTGATACATCTCAAGGGCCGCTCTTAAGGCGCTACCGTTTAGCCTCTGTTCAAATTTCGACTGCTGCCACAGTTCATGATATACCGGCGCTAGAATTAGAAGAGGCAGATGAGCTTCGTGATTACATATCTCGTTTAGCAAGGGTGACGGAAGATGATGTCTGAACCAAAACGTGTACATCCTATCTCGATGTTCATTGATTTTATATCAGATGCTGTATCCATGATTAAAAACTTCATTATCCCTTTTTTCGTGTTGATTTTTGTGAACTCGAATTCGAGCATTCGCTTTTATGCATTTATCATTCTTGGTGTGCTTCTTTTATGGAAAGCCGTATATACCATTTTAGAATGGAGACGATTCACCTACCGGATGGAAGACGATGAATTTCGTGTGGAATCGGGTGTAATCACGAAAAAGAAAAAATATATCTCGTTAGAACGAATTCAAACAGTCAATACAAGTGAAGGTATTTTCCAACGGATTTTCGGTTTAGTGCGGGTTCAAATCGAAACGGCAGGCGGTACGGATGGTCCAGAAGTGAGCCTGACCGCTATTACAAAAGCAGAAGCGGAACAATTAAAGCAGTCGATTTTCAACCGGAAGAAAAGCTTGCAGGAAGAAGAAATGACGGATGAAGCAGGAGAGCTGCATGGCCATTTGGCTGCCCAGAAACCTGTGCAGGAAGAAATCAATGTCTCCTATCGTATGGGTGTGCCAGAATTGCTTTTGGCTGCGACCACTTCAAGCGGTATCGGGGTCATTATATCCGGGTGTCTTGCCATTTACACGCAAATAGATGAAATTCTCCCTTTGGACGGGTTCTTCAAGAAGTTCTCTTTTTTAAGTCATGCGAGCGTTGAAATTTATGCGATTTTGATATTTCTTGCCGTATTGATCGCGTGGATCCTGAGTGTTGGGGTAACAGCGCTTCAGTATGCGAATTTTGCTGCAAAGCGAAAAGGGAATGACATCATTATTACAAGAGGTCTCATCGAGAGACATCAAATGACCATTCCACTTGCGAGAATTCAAGCAGTGAAAATCAAAGAGAATATTATCCGTGAGCCTTTTGGCTTTGCGACAGTGATGCTTGTTAGTGCAGGCGGTTCGATTACAGAGAAAGAAACCTCTTCCGTCTTATTTCCGCTCATTCGGAAGAAAAAAATAAATGAATTGCTGTCCCAATTCACGGATCATTATCATGTTGCACCAGAAACAGAGCTGAAAAAGGTGCCAAAGCGTTCACTCAAACGCTACCTGATCTCATATGGCTTTGTGCCGTTACTTGTAGGTGTTATCCTGTCGGTGCGCTTTCCGCCATGGGGATATTTGGGACTCATTCCGTTACCACTTGCTCTATTCTTTGGCTATTTAGCTTATAAACAATCAGGATATACAATCAAAGATTCATTGATTCAACTGACATCAAGAGGCATTGGCAAGACCACTGGCATTGTCTTGAGAAAACGAATGCAAAACTATACGATGACGCAATCTTTTTTCCAAAAGAAAGGCCGGGTCGCAAGTATTCACACCTTTGTAAAATCCTCCGCGCTGCTTGATTCCTTTGGTGTGCATCACCTTGAGGAAGAAGATGCTGCACGTGTATTTGATTGGTATTCGTATGAAAAAAATCAATCGTCTTAAACGAAAAATGTCGATCAGCTCCAGCTCAAGGAGTGATCGACATTTTTTATGAGATTAATAGCGTCTTTTTTTCGAATGGAAAAGCAGCGTAATAGGTGCTAGAATCATACCGCCGATCAATCCAAACAAGTGAGCCATGATATTGATGTTCGAATTGACGAAGGTCATGATGACAGAAACAGCAAGAATCGTTAAAATCACTTGTGAATTGCCGCGGTCCATCATGTGCGGTTTAAATAGGACAAGGTATAGATACACCCCAAATAAACCAAAGATCGCACCAGAAGCGCCAACGTGTACATACTCCAAAGGCTCCACCCAATAGGTCCCGAGATTGCCAATGAACCCTGCACCAAGATAAATGATTAGAAATCGAACCTTCCCTAGCAAATGTTCAAGCGCTGGGGCGAATAAGAAAAGGGACATAGAATTAAATAAAATATGCGTGAGACTTCCGTGGAGAAAAATAGGTGTGACGAGCCGCCACCATTCCCCAGCCGCTACACCATAGTTGAAACCGACGAGATGATCCTGTCCAAGCTGTATAATAGGGATAGGAATCGCAAATATAAGCCACAGGCCGATTTGTAAAGCGAGGATCGCTGTTACGATTGGATACGATTTAATAAATTGTTGAAAGCTCTCCGTTCGAATAAACATAACAAACCCCTTTTGACTAGATAATGGTAAGTTTATAGTAACACGTTTATGAAGAGAACACTCAAATTAGTACGAGTATCATAGGAGGTACCTCATGATCAAAGGAATAGGCATTGATATTGTAGAGATCGACAGACTATCGCGAGTGCTCAGCAGACAGCCCCGTTTACCAGAACGAATTTTGACTTTAAGTGAACAGGATGTCTTTCGTACACTCAGTGAAAAAAGACAGCTGGAATTTTTGGCAGGACGTTTTGCGGCAAAGGAAGCTTTCGCTAAAGCATACGGAACCGGAATCGGTCAGTATTTAAGCTTTCATGACATAGACATTCAAAAAGACGATAATGGAAAACCCTTCATCAAAAGCGAGAAAGCGGAGGGAGATCAGGTTCATGTGTCCATTACTCATACAAAGGAATATGCTGCTGCACAAGTTTTAATTGAAAGGTTGTCAAGCTAGTCTGCATATTGTTTGTCCCCCCTTCATATATTGGGTAGTGCGATAAGGAAGGGCGAGTTGCTAACAGGCTTTGATGGTTCGCGGTACGCAGTTAACTCTTGAGGCGTACTGTTAAAGTCAAACAAGCGGTTTCTTCCTTTTAACACAATTAACGAAGGGGTTGAAAAGGGTGAGAAAAAGCTTTGTTTTGCTTGTAACGGGAATCCTTTTTGTACTGATTCTCTCCGCATGCGGTCAAAAATCTCAGCAGGATATCGTTGGAGATTTAAACAAAAAGGCAGAGGAAATGACATCATACAAAGCCAAAGCAAAAATGACCATTGAGACAGGAAATGACCCGCAGGAGTACCAGGTAGAAATTTGGTACAAAAAGCCGGAGCTTTACCGTGTCTATTTAGAAAATCCGAAAAAGGATCAGAGTCAAGTCATTTTAAGAAACGGCAATGGTGTGTTTGTGCTGACACCTTCATTGAACAAGAGCTTCCGTTTCCATAGCGATTGGCCGAATAATAGCAGTCAAGTCTATTTATTCGAATCACTCGTCAAGGACATTAAGAATGACAGTGCAGCTCAGTTCAAAGCGAAAGAGTCAAAGTATGTATTCGAAACGAAGACCAATTATCAGCACAATCAAATGCTGCCTACCCAAGAGATTACCTTTCATAAGAAAACAATGGCGCCTGCCAGTGTAAAAGTGCTGGATAGCGACAAAAAGCCAATGGTGAAAGTGGAATTCTCTCACTTTGAATTCAATAAATCCTTTGACAAAGATGCATTTGATGAGAAGAAAAACATGACACTCTCTCAAATGGATGTTGCCACAAGTGCAGACCCATCTGACAGCTTTGCGGTGAAAACACCAGTTGATATGCCAGAAGGCGTGAAGAAGATGGAAGAGAAAGAAATGACAACAGATGCTGGGAAGCGTTATGTGATTACGTACGGCGGCAAGAAATCCTTCACACTCATCCAGGAAAAAGCGAGAGTAGCGGAAGCATCTACGCCTGTCACGATGAACGGCGAGCCGGTCGATCTTGGTATGACAGTAGGGGTTCTGACAGATCAATCTCTCTCATGGACTTCTGACGGAGTTGACTACTTAATTTCCTCAAGTGATCTATCGAAGGAAGAGCTGTTGATGGTCGCAAAGAGTGTAGAAGGCCAGTCAGCTAAATAAATGAGGTTCTCAGGCCGAAAGCCTAATAAATGAAGCATCAGCCCTGTGCAAGGGCTGATTTTCTTTGATTTGTTTCACATTATTCTTGATTTTTAGTATCATATGAGGGGATTGAATCATTCAATAGGGAAGTGTGACTGATGGACACAAATGCCTTTTATAGAGACACATGGGCAGAAATTAATTTAACAGCAATCAAGCACAATGTTTCACATATGAAAGATCATATCGGTCAAAATGTTCAACTGATGGCTGTTGTGAAAGCCAATGCATATGGACATGGAGATATAGAAGTGGCAAGAGCTGCCCTCAAAGCAGGTGCAGACTTGTTAGCTGTAGCCTTTTTAGATGAGGCCATTTCTTTAAGAAATAAAGGTATCAAAGCACCGATTCTTATACTCGGCGCAGTACCGCCGGAGTATGTCAAAACCGCTGTTCGATACAATGTAATTATGACCGCTTACTCCACCAGGTGGCTGAGGGAAGTCGTCGATATGGTGAAAGGGCAGATGGGACAACCCATTCGTTTTCATTTGAAAATAGACAGCGGAATGAACCGTTTAGGTGTGAAAACGTTAGAGCAAGTGAATGAAGTAAAGAAGCTTGTCAGCGAGCATTCTTATTTACAGCTGGAAGGAGTATTTACTCACTTTGCGACCGCGGATGAAAAGGATGAGAACTATTTTGATCGGCAGGTCGACACCTTTCAAACCTTGCTTCAGCCGCTTCATACGGAAAAACTGCTTGTTCATTGTGCCAATAGTGCAGCAGGATTAAGGTTTAAAGAAGTTTTATTTAATATGGTTCGCTTCGGCATCAGTATGTACGGGCTGTCGCCGTCAGAGGAAATCAAAGATGAACTTCCTTTCAAGCTGGAAGAAGCCATGTCGCTTCATACAAAGCTTGCCCATGTAAAGCTCATTCAAAAGGGTGAGAGTGTCAGCTATGGGGCGACGTATACAGCTAATCAAGATACGTGGATCGGTACGGTACCAGTCGGCTATGCAGACGGGTGGATCCGGAAGCTGGCAGGCACGGAAGTACTTGTTGGCGGAAAGCGCCGGAAGATTGCCGGAAGGGTATGTATGGATCAATTCATGGTTGAACTGAAAGAGAACCTTCCAGTAGGGGAGCCAGTCGTTTTGATTGGTGGACAAGGTGAAGAAATGGTATCAGTCGATGAAATTGCAAAAAGGCTTGAAACCATTAACTATGAAGTCACATGCTCCATTGGACACCGCGTCCCAAGAGTATATATAGAGGACGGCAAAAGGGTGCATGTGTGGAATCCGCTGCTTCAAGGCGGGCCAAGCTTTTTCTAAACAGCTTTCACAGGAACGATCGTCAAACTGACATCGTTCCTTTTTATTCTACAAAGAAGGGGTAAACATTCTCCCTTTTTTAGAGATTTTGGAAATACCGTATGATTTTCGGAAAAAAGCGTATAATGTGAAAGAGGAACTCCATTATCATCTTTGATTTACGGGTGAACAGCCGCTTCATGTTCTAATAAGAAATCATGAAAAAACAGCTTTGCTTGCGCATTGAATAATGGTATGATTAGTCTTGGAATGGATCGAAACGGTATCCGTAAGTTTTGTGGAGGTGTATGTTTTTTGTCTGAATCCAGCGCAACAAACGAAATGAAGATTCGACTACCGGAGGCTTTGATGTCTGAAATCGAACGAGTAGCAGAGCAGGATAAGGTAACAAGAAATGAATTGATCTACCGAGCGACAAAAACGTATATTCGTGAACGTAATATTCGACAAAATCGTGAATCGATGAGACGCGGCTACATGGAGATGGCGAAAATTAATCTGAATATCTCTTCAGAGGCACAATACGCAGAATTTGAGGCTGAGAATACAGTTGAGCGATTAGTCAGCGGGGGTTAAACATTTGATTGTTAAACGCGGTGATGTTTACTTTGCTGATTTATCTCCTGTTGTTGGCTCCGAGCAGGGCGGGGTTCGCCCAGTATTGGTGATTCAAAATGACATTGGAAATCGCTTCAGCCCGACTGCTATCGTTGCAGCCATAACAGCCCAAATACAAAAAGCGAAATTACCGACTCACGTCGAAATTGATGCAAAGCGCTACGGCTTTGAACGAGATTCTGTCATTCTCTTGGAGCAGATTCGTACAATCGATAAACAAAGATTGACAGATAAAATCACACATCTTGATGATGAGATGATGGAGAAGGTTGATGAAGCCTTACAAGTTAGTTTGGCTCTTATTGATTTTTAATATGGTGAGATTTGGTTGCTCTCGTGAGAGCAACTTTTTTTTGTGTTCAATTTTTATTAACGTTATAATGAAGAAAGAATAAAAGAAGTGCTGTTTATGTACGTAGGGGGTAAAACATGTCGAATCATATCGTGTTAGCTTTCGCAAGGGAGCATCAAGAGGAATTACAAAAAGAGTGGACGGACATTTTTAGACGACTCGGAGAAAAAGAAACGGACATGATGCTGAACGACAAAATGTATGAAACCATCTGTTCGGAATATGTTCAACTAATCATTACATCTCTTTCAGAGGGGTATAATGAGGATTTTGAAGAAAAAGTGCAAACTCTTGCTTTAAACATTGTTCAAATGGGTATATCACTTAAGTTACTGGCAAATGGTCTAACTGAAATCCGTACACATTTATATCAAAAAATGAACGATGACAAAGATACAACAGAAGAAAGTCATGACCTCATCTGGCAAATCGACCAATTCATCACACCAATTCATAACGAGATCTTAAACCAGTATTCCATCTCATGGGAGAAAACAGTCAGCCTTCAAAAAATTGCGCTGCAGGAACTTTCTGCCCCGCTGATCCCTGTATTTGAGCACATCACCGTCATGCCGCTTGTTGGAACAATTGATACAGATCGTGCGAAAAAAATTATGGAGAACCTGCTCAATGGTGTCGTCAAACATCGCTCACAGGTCGTCTTAATTGATATTACGGGTGTCCCTGTTGTTGATACAATGGTAGCCCACCATATCATTCAAGCGTCTGAGGCTGTGAGATTAGTAGGTGCGAAGTGTTTGCTTGTCGGTATTCGCCCAGAAATAGCCCAAACCATTGTGAACCTTGGAATTGATTTATCTCAAGTTACAACAAAGAATACCCTTCAAAAAGGAATTCAAACTGCTTTGGAAATGACAAATCGAAAAATTGTTTCATTGGAGGGATAACCTAGTGAGAAATCACCCGAAGATTCCAATCTTAAAATTATATAACTGTCTTCTGATTTCAATACAGTGGGAGCTTGATGATCAGACAGCTCTCCACTTTCAAGAAGACTTGCTGAATAAAATTCATGAAACAGGAGCAAACGGTGTTGTCATTGACCTCACATCTGTCGACATGATTGATTCCTTTATTGCAAAGGTATTAGGCGATGTCATCACGATGTCCAAGCTCATGGGGGCAAAAGTTGTATTAACAGGAATACAGCCAGCAGTCGCTGTGACGCTGATTGAACTTGGAATATCGCTTGAAGAAATTCAGACAGCACTAGATCTTGAACAAGGGCTTGAGACACTGAAGCGGGAATTGGGGGAATAGATATGAAAGACCAATCCTGTGTAAGAATATTGACGGAATGGGACATAGTCGCAGCAAGACAATTGGGGCGCAATGTTGCAAAAGAACTTGGATTTGGAACAGTTGACCAAGCAAGAATTACGACGGCCATTTCAGAATTAGCTCGAAACATCTATTTATACGCTGGTAAAGGTCAGATTTGTATAGACGAAGTGATGGAGCGCGGAAAGCGTGGACTCAAAGTCATCGCAGCCGATGAGGGCCCGGGTATCATGGATATACGTAAAGTAATGGAAGACGGATTTTCAACATCAGGCGGACTCGGAGCAGGTCTTCCGGGTGTCAGAAGACTGATGGATGAATTTAAATTAGACTCTGCACCAGAACAAGGAACGGAGATACAAGCTGTTAAGTGGCTTCGCTAGGAGGGAAACCATGGATTTTAAGGAGGTAATGGAGCAGCGGTACCATCAGCTGCTCAGTCGTTATATCAGTGATTTAACTGAAACATCGCTTTATCAAGCTCAAAAATTTAGCCGTAAAACCATTGAGCATCAAATACCTCCTGAAGAAATAGTGAGTGTTCACCGAAAAGTGATTCAGGAGCTTTACCCTGATTTGCCGGAAGATGTTTTTCATTCACTAGACTTCTTAATTGAAGTCATGATTGGGTACGGACTTGCCTACCAAGAACATTTAACACTCAGAGGCATCCAGCAAGAAATAAAATCTGAAATCGAAATTGCTGCAAATGTTCAGCAAACCCTTCTGGAAACGAAAATTCCAGAAGGAGATACCTTTGATATTGGTGCGATTAGTGTACCGGCAAAACAGATGAGTGGAGATTATTACCACTTTGTAACGGATCACGATACAATCAATATCGCGATCGCAGATGTCATTGGAAAGGGAATCCCGGCTGCGCTCTGTATGTCGATGATTAAATATGCGATGGATTCCTTACCAGAGTCAGGGAGCGGGCCAACAAAGGTGCTGAAAACCCTGAATCGTGTTGTCGAGCAAAACGTAGATCCAAGTATGTTTATCACAATGTTCTATGGCAGCTATAATAAAGAAACGCATGAGTTTAAATATGCATCGGCTGGTCATGAGCCGGGCTTTTTCTATTGCAAAAAAGAGGACAAATTTTACGATTTAGAGGCGAAAGGGCTTGTCCTCGGGATTGCACCAGACTTTGATTACAGACAGTATGAGAAGCATTTAGACATAGGAGACATGGTGATCTTATTCTCTGATGGGGTCACAGAATCCAAGTCAGAGGACGGTTTCCTAGAGCGGGAAGACATCAAAGCACTCATATCAGAGCACCTATCCTACTCAGCTCAAGAAATGGTGGATGCCATCTACGCCAGCTTACTCAAACTGCAGGATTTTCAGCTGCACGATGACTTTACTTTACTTGTTCTCAAAAGAAAGGTTTAGAAAGTGAACATGCGGGTATATAAAACTTTAGGAAACAAGAATTTCGAGGTGAATGCATAATGAATATGTCTGTAAAAGAGCATCAAATAGATCAAAAAACGAAAATCAGTGTCAGCGGAGAAATCGATGTGTACTCCGCTCCTCAGCTAAGAGAAACGCTCATGCCTAAAGCAGAGGCGGGAGAGCATCTTGAAATCTGTCTAAAGGATGTTACGTATATGGATAGTACAGGTTTAGGTGTATTCGTTGGGCTGTTTAAAGCGGCTCAAAAAGCAGGTGGAACATTAAAGCTTGAGAACTTGTCAGAACGGCTTGTAAGGTTGTTTGAAATCACTGGATTAAAGGACATCATTGACATTTCTGCAAAGTCAGAGGGTGGGGTACAATGAACGAATCAGTAGATCTAATCGAGATGAAAATACCGGCAAAACCAGAATATGTAGGCATCATTCGTTTGACTCTTTCAGGCGTAGCGAGCCGGATGGGCTATGCCTATGAAGAGATTGAAGACTTAAAAATTGCCGTCAGTGAGGCCTGTACAAATGCAGTTCAGCATGCCTACAAAGGTGAAGACGGTGAAGATGGAGAGGTAGCTGTTCGCTTTCTTGTCTACGCGGATCGTCTAGAAATCATTGTCGCTGACAAAGGCGGTAGCTTTGACTTTAAGCAAAAACAGGAAGACTTGGGACCGTACACATCTGCTCATACGGTGGATCAATTGGCAGAAGGAGGTCTTGGTTTATACTTAATGCAAACATTGATGGATGAAGTCGAGGTGCAAGCAAACTCCGGAGTTACCGTGGCGATGACAAAGTTTTTAAACAGGGAGCGAGTTGACCATGACACAACCATCCAAAACTATGAAACTAACTAAAGATGAAGTAGATCGCCTCATCCAAAGCTATCAAACCAATCAAGATGAGCAGGCGCAGCTCACGCTGGTCGAATGCTATACAAACTTGGTTGATATGCTGGCGAAAAAATATTCTAAAGGAAAAAGCTTTCATGAGGATCTCAGACAAGTTGGAATGATTGGTTTACTTGGCGCCATTAAACGATACGACCCGCTCGTCGGTAAATCATTTGAAGCCTTTGCTATTCCAACCATCATCGGGGAAATCAAACGCTTTTTACGAGATAAGACATGGAGTGTCCATGTACCAAGGCGGATCAAAGAGCTTGGACCAAGAATCAAAATGGCAGTCGATCATTTGACAACAGAGACACAGAAATCACCTAAAGTCCAAGAAATTGCAGAATATCTGGATGTAACAGAAGAAGAAGTACTTGAAACCATGGAGATGGGCAAAAGCTATCAAGCACTGTCTGTTGACCAAGGCGTAGAGGCTGATTCTGAAGGAAGTACTGTGACGATTTTAGACGTTGTCGGCTCACAGGAAGAAGGCTACGAACGTGTGAACCAAAAAATGATGCTTGAGAGTGTGCTTCATGTGCTGTCGGATAGAGAAAAAGAGATTATCAATCTGACTTACTTGCAAAATAAGAGTCAGAAAGAGACAGGCGATTTACTCGGCATATCCCAAATGCATGTATCGAGACTGCAGCGGAAGGCAGTGAAAAAACTGCGAGATGCATTATCAGAAGATGCGTCTATGGAGCTAGGGTAATGAAACAGATTGAACAGCATGAGCATGTAAACGCCATTATCTATCAATCGAATAAAGAAGGAAAACCATGCTGTGGGGACAGTTTTTTTATTAAAGCAGATGATGAAGAACTAATTTGTGCTGTAGCAGACGGATTAGGCAGCGGCCAGTACGCCAATGAATCATCTTCTTTAGTCAGCGAAATTGTCGAAGAATATGGACATGAGGATGTGGCGACCCTCATCGACAGATGCAATCAGGCCATGAAAAATAAACGCGGTGCCACAGCTGCGATCTTAAAGGTGAATTTTTCCCAGCAGCAATTTACCTATTGTTCGGTTGGTAATATTCGTTTTATCTTGAATGCACCTTCTGGCGACTATATTTATCCACTTCCGACATCAGGATACTTATCAGGCAAACCTAGAAAATATAAAACATACACCTATTCCTACGAAAAAGGATCGATATTCATTATGTATTCAGACGGACTGAATGTGCCAAACATGCGCATGTGTTTAAAGCATGGACATTCAGTTGAAGACATCGCCAAACAGCTTGAAACATACACACAAGACAAAAAGGACGATCTCACCTATGTACTTGGTCAGCTCACGTAAAATAGCTGACCTTTTTTCTGTTTTGCCGGTTTTTTTGATACACTAAAAGAGAAGACACAGTGAGAGGATGCAAAGTATGAAGACATCTGACTTTTTATTGAAACAAATTGCGACAGAATTAAAGCTTTCAACGAAACAAATTGAAAGTGTGATCAAGCTTTTAGAGGATGGCAACACCGTCCCGTTCATTGCCCGTTATCGGAAAGAGCAGACAGGCTCACTGGATGAGGTGCAAATTCAAACCATTTCAGAGCGCTATACATATATCCAAAATGTCACGAACCGAAAAGAAGAAGTCATTCGCTTAATTGCTGAACAAGACAAACTAACCGATGAATTAAAACAGAAAATTGAACAAGCTCATAAACTGCAAGAGGTCGAAGATTTATACCGGCCATTCAAACAAAAGCGCAAAACAAAGGCGAATGTAGCCAAAGCAAAAGGGCTGGAGCCGCTAGCGGAATATTTACTTACGCTGCCAAGCGATCAGATCGAGAAGAAAGCAGCTGCTTTTATTAGCGAAGAAAAAGAAGTGACGAATGTAGAAGAGGCACTTGAGGGTGCGCAGCACATCATTGCTGAACAACTGGCAGATGATCCTGATATGCGAAAATGGATTCGCAGTGAAACGTACCAAAAGGGCAGTCTGGTCACATCAGGAAAAGACGTCGAAAGCGATGAGAAAAACGTCTATGAAATGTATTACGATTATCAAGAGCCAATCAAAAAGATTGTCCCGCACCGTGTACTAGCGGTCAACCGTGGGGAGAAAGAGGGCATTTTAAAGGCAGCCATCGAACCACCTGCTGAAAATATTCGCTTCTATCTCGACAAACAAGTTCTAAAAGGCAAACAGACGACGGCGAGACCGTTTATTGAAGCAGCAATCGATGATGCATATAAACGTCTCATTCAGCCTTCCATCGAACGAGAAATACGAAAAGAGCTGACAGAAAAAGCAGAGGAACAAGCGATTCATATTTTTGCTGAAAACTTAAGAAAACTGCTGCTTCAACCGCCGATGAAAGGGAAGCGTGTACTTGGAGTCGATCCCGCATTTCGGACAGGCTGCAAATTAGCCGTCGTGGATGATACGGGCAAAGTCCATCATATTGGCGTCATTTACCCGCATCCGCCCGTGCAGAAAAAAGCGGAAGCGAAACAAAAAGTGAAAGAGATCATTCAATCATCAAACATTGAAGTCATTGCGATTGGAAACGGTACAGCCTCAAGAGAGACCGAACAATTCATTGCAGACTTGATTCAAGAGCTGGATCAGCCGGTGTCCTATTTGATCGTGAATGAAGCAGGAGCAAGTGTATATTCCGCATCTGCGCTGGCACGAGAGGAGTTTCCAGATCTGCAAGTTGAAGAACGAAGCGCCATTTCAATCGCTAGAAGATTACAAGATCCTTTAGCAGAGCTCGTGAAAATTGATCCGAAGTCTGTTGGTGTGGGCCAATACCAGCATGACGTCAGCCAGAAGCAATTAAACAGCTCGTTAACCTTTGTGGTAGAAACAGTCGTCAACCAAGTTGGTGTAAACGTCAATACCGCCTCACAGGCGCTGCTGCAATATGTATCAGGCCTTTCAAAAGCCGTCGCTGGGAATATCATCAAAAGACGCGAAGAGATTGGGAGATTCACAAGCAGAAAAGAATTGAAGGATATTCCAAGGCTCGGTGCTAAAACATATGAGCAGTGTATCGGTTTCTTGCGTATTACAGACGGACAAGATCCGCTTGACCGTACAGGCATTCACCCAGAGAGCTATAAAGAAACAAAACAGTTTTTACGCATGATCAACATGACGCCAGACGATCTTGGCACAGAGCAGTTAAAAGAGAAAATTGCTGAAGTGAAACTGGACGAAGCAGCAGAACAGCTAGATATTGGAACAATTACACTTCAAGATATCATCGATCAGCTCACAAGACCTGAGCGTGATCCGCGGGATGAAGTCCCAAAACCGCTGCTCAAAACAGATGTATTGAAATTGGAAGACTTGAAGCAAGGAATGGAGCTGCAAGGTACGGTAAGAAACGTCGTAGACTTCGGCGCATTCGTTGATATTGGCGTAAAGCAGGATGGGCTTGTGCATATTTCCAAACTAAGCAATCGTTTTGTGAAGCATCCGCTTGACGTTGTATCAGTTGGTGACATTGTGACCGTATGGGTGGACTCCGTTGACCAGGCAAAAGGCCGCGTCGCCCTCTCCATGTTGAAACCAGAGTAAACAAAAAACGAGGCGCACCTTAGGATGGGGTGTGCCTTGATGTGACTGAATGTTTTTTTCTATAAAAGTACCAGCATTGATTCAGCAATTTGATTTGATAATGATTTTTCTCATAAAATGCCTTCTGCATCTGATTTTTCAGCCAGTTGGGCATCGCCCATTCCTCCTTTGATCGAAACAGTGGGTGTATCTTCAATGTATGCATAGGGGAAATTGTCCCGTTCGAGGTTTTTATAGAAAGGAACGATCTTGATTGAACGAGAGAGAGTTACAGCAGTTAACAGAGCACATTTCCCAGCAGTTCTTTGGCAAGACATTCCGCCATCAGGCTGTTTTTAATGAACGGTTAAAAACGACAGGCGGACGATATTTACTTGGTACACACAATATCGAACTGAACCGCCGATACCTAGAGGAGCATGGACGAGAAGAATTAATCGGGATCATCAAGCATGAGCTGTGTCATTATCATCTACATCTTGAGGGAAAGGGCTATCAGCATCGCGACCGTGATTTTAAAGCGTTATTAAAACAAGTAGAAGCCCCGCGTTTTTGTACACCGCTTAAGACCGTACAAAAGAAGCGACGTGCGGGGAAACGCCATGAATACATTTGCACAGGATGCGGCCGGTCTTTTATCAGAAAAAGACGGTTTGATACCTCTCGTTATGTATGCGGCGTCTGCAAAGGGAAATTAAAGTGGCAGCGTACAACCGATTCATTATGATAAGCATTCCTCTAAGGGGATGCTTTTTTTGTTCCATTAGATGTGTGGACATATGGAGACAAAAAGAGACGCATGTCTCATTTTGTCTCTTTTTTCATCGGTGTGATTCGGTCAAAGCCAAAGTGTTCATGTATCTTCATGTTGGCACGATTTTTGCTTGTATAGAAGTGCAAGCAAAAAAGGATAGGAGGTTTTACCAAATGGAAATGGCATTGTCTAAAGAAAAAGCCGTATGGATGTATCAAAAAATGCAGGAAATCCGTCAATTTGAAGATCGAGTACACGCGCTTTTTACAAAAGGAATCTTGCCAGGGTTTGTCCATCTTTATGCTGGCGAAGAAGCTGTTGCCGTAGGAGTCTGTGCACATCTGAATGAAAAAGACAGTATTACAAGTACCCACCGCGGCCACGGCCATTGTATAGCGAAGGGCTGTGATCTAAAAGGAATGATGGCAGAAATCTATGGAAAAGCCACAGGTCTTTGTAAAGGCAAAGGCGGATCCATGCACATTGCAGATTTTGATAAAGGAATGCTTGGTGCCAACGGAATTGTTGGAGGCGGCTTTCCTCTTGCGTGCGGGGCAGCCTCACAGCCAAATATAAAAAGACAGAAAATGTAAGCGTTTGCTTTTTTGGAGATGGTGCAAACAATCAAGGGACTTTCCACGAAGGAATCAATCTCGCGGCCATCTGGAAACTGCCCGTCATTTTCATCGCAGAAAACAATGGGTACGGAGAAGCTACACCATTTTCCTATGCTTCAAGCTGCAAATCAATCGTCGATCGAGCCGCCGGTTATGACATTCCCGGGATTCAGGTAGATGGAAAAGATGTGATGGCCGTTTATCAAGCCGCAGAACAAGCAATTGAACGAGCGAAAAATGGAGAAGGTCCGACATTGATTGAATGCATGACATATCGGAATTATGGCCATTTCGAAGGAGACGCCCAGCGTTACAAAACCAATCAAGAAAAAACAGAACATCAAGAAGAGAGGGATGCGATCACTCTTTTTAAAAATGAATTGATCAAGCAGCAGCTGCTGACGAATGGAGAGCTATCAAATATTGAAGCGGCAGTAACTGAAGCGATAGATGAAGCCGTTCAATTCAGTGAAGAAAGTGAATATCCAGATCAGACCGAATTATTGACCGACGTGTATGTTTCGTATCAATAAATCAGAAGGAGGAGAGGAAAATGACAAGAGAAATCAGCATGTCTAGTGCATTGAATGAAGCGATTAAGCTTGCCATGAGAAGAGACGAGGATGTCATTTTAATGGGGGAAGATGTTGCTGGAGGCGCTCATGTAGATCACTTACAAGATGATGAAGCATGGGGCGGCGTGCTCGGTGTAACGAAAGGAATCGTTCAGGAGTTTGGACGTGAGCGAGTCCTTGATACACCGATTAGTGAAGCTGGCTATGTAGGTGCGGCCATGGCAGCTGCTTCCACAGGGCTAAGGCCAATTGCGGAGCTCATGTTTAATGATTTTATCGGGACCTGTCTGGACCAAGTGCTGAATCAAGGGGCTAAATTTCGATACATGTTTGGCGGAAAAGCAGAGGTGCCAATCACAATCAGAACGACACATGGAGCGGGTTTTAGAGCAGCTGCTCAGCATTCGCAAAGCTTGTATGCGTTATTTACAAGCATCCCTGGATTGAAAGTGGTGGTGCCTTCTTCACCATACGATGCCAAAGGATTGCTGCTGGCAGCCATCGAGGATCAGGACCCTGTCATCTTTTTTGAAGACAAAACGCTTTACAATATTACAGGAGATGTTCCGGAGCGATATTACACGCTGCCGCTTGGCAAAGCAGATGTGAAAAGAGAAGGCTCAGATGTGACCATTTTTGCAGTAGGCAAACAAGTTCATACAGCACTCGAAGCAGCAGAGCAATTAGCTGCGCAAGGAATTGAAGCAGAGGTGATTGATCCTAGAAGCTTGTCGCCGCTCGATGAAGAGGCCATTCTGACTTCAGTAGAGAAAACAAATCGGCTTGTCATTGTGGATGAAGCAAATCCAAGATGCGGAATTGCCGCAGATATTTCTTCTCTGGTTGCGGATAAAGGCTTCGATTTACTCGACGCTCCAATCAAAAAAGTGACGGCTCCTCATACACCGGTCCCATTTTCACCACCGCTTGAAGATATATATTTGCCGACACCTGATAAGGTTGTGAACACTGTCTTAGAGATGGTTGGAAAAAGTCATGACAAGATCTTGAACTAAAGAAAGGAGAGAGGGAGATGGCTGTCGAGGTTGTGATGCCGAAATTGGGCATGTCAATGAAAGAAGGAACGGTATCTGTCTGGAATAAAGAGATCGGAGAGACCGTGAATAAAGGGGAAAGCATTGCAAGCATCAACTCTGAAAAAATTGAAATGGAGATCGAATCACCTGCAGAAGGAACTATATTGGATATAAAAGTGTCTGAGGGAGAAGGTGTACCGCCTGGCACGGTCATCTGCTATATCGGTGAAAGAAATGAACAGGTCGAGGAAAAGAAAGAAAAAGACCTGCCGCCAAAACAAAAGAAAGAGAGAATAAAAATCTCCCCTGTTGCACGTAAGTTTGCTCAAAGTGCTAATTTGGATATTTATACACTAGTGGGAACAGGTCCAGATGGGAGAATCACGAAAGCGGATGTGCTTCGGGCACTTCCTGATGAAAAAGAAAAAGAAAAACAACACAATGAACCAACAAAGCATCAGCCAGTCAGCATGATGCGGAAAACCATTGCCTCGCGAATGATGGAAAGCCTGCAAACAAGTGCACAATTAACAATAACGATGAAAGCGGATGTGACAAAACTTACAGCTTTACAGTCTGAGTTGAACGAAACAGCTGGAGCACAACACGATATGAAATTAACCATGACCGATTTTGTAGCCAAAGCAGTGATTCTTTCTCTGCAAAAGCACCCTGCAATGAACAGTCAATATCAACATGATAGAGTCGAAACTTTTGAGCATGTACATCTTGGAATCGCTGCTGCTTTAGATCACGGGCTGGCAGTACCTGTTATTCGGCATGCGGAAAAGCTTTCACTTATTGAGCTGGCGAAGAGTATCAAATCGTATGGCAAAAAAGCACGTGAAGGCAAACTTCTCCACGATGAAATTGAAGGCTCTACCTTTACAATCACTAACCTAGGTGCCTATGGTGTGGAACATTTTACCCCGATTTTAAATCCGCCGGAAGCAGGTATTCTTGGCGTTGGAAAAGCGGATCACATGCCTGTTTATCAGGGGAATGAATTATGTAAAGGGACGATCCTGCCACTCAGTCTGACATTTGACCATCGCGTGCTGGACGGGGCGCCGGCATCACAATTTTTATCAACTGTTAAAGCCTATTTAGAAAAACCAGTATCCATTCTTTTATAGGAAGAAGGTGAAATGACCATGACGCTAGTCATTATAGGAGGCGGGCCAGCAGGATATGTGGCGGCAATAACAGCCGCCCGTTTTGACAGAGAGGTTGTACTAATCGACCAAGGCCTGTTAGGAGGTACCTGCCTGAATGAAGGCTGTATCCCAACGAAAGCACTTTTACAAAGCGCCGATATGTACGAGCATGTGAAATCAGCAGAACATTTTGGAATTGAGCTTTCAGAAAAGGAGCCTATCATTCATTGGGAAGCTGTTCAAAAGCGGAAGCGGTCAGTCGTCAAGCAGCTGACTGATGGCGTTCGTTATTTGATGAATAAAAACAAAATCACCGTGTTAAATGGGAAAGCATCATTTCTTTCGGCACATGAGCTATTGATAGAAAGTGAAGGGAAATCAGACATCATTCAAGCAAGACAAATCATAATTGCTTCAGGATCAGAACCTGCTGCTTTACCATTCGCCCCATTTGACAGGGAGTGGATCATTGATAGTAAGGAGACCATGACGCTCCCTTCAATACCAGATTCGCTTTGTATCATTGGCGGAGGGGTGATCGGCTGTGAGTTTGCAAGCATCTTTAGCAGAATGGGATCAAAGGTTGTCATGGTTGAACAGGCAGCACACATATTACCTGAAGAAGATCACGATACCGCTAACTGTCTTCACGATCAGCTTCAAAAAGCTGGTGTGGAGATTTTGACATCAGCAACAGTCAAACAGCTTGATGCAATCTCAAAAAAAGTGGTGGTTGAGAAGGATCATGGAGAGCGCTGTGACATCAAGGCCGATCATTGTTTAGTCGCCATTGGCAGAAAGCCGAGGCTGGGAGAGCTGAATCTTGAGCAGGTCGGCATAGAATTTGACAGAAACGGCATCTGCGTCAATGAGCATATGCAAACCAATCTCCCGCATATCTATGCGTGCGGTGATGTGACAGGCGGTGTTCAGCTTGCTCATGCTGCTTTTCATGAAGGAACGATTGCGGCATCACATGCATCAGGTGAAGATGTAAAGGTCAATGAACAAGTGATTCCAAGGTGCATCTACACGTCTCCAGAAATCGCGAGTGTCGGTTTAAATGAAGAGAGTGCTAGAAAACAATATGGGGAGATTCGGCTAGGGAAATTCGCATTTTCTGCAAATGGAAAAGCACTCATTTTAAATCAGCCAGCTGGTCAAGTGAAGGTCATTGTAGAACCGGAATATCAAGAAATTTTAGGTGTATCCATTATCGGGCCAAATGCCACAGAACTGATTGGACAAGCGGCAGTGATGATGCATACAGAGTTGACAGCTGATACATTAGAGCAGTTTATTGCGGCACATCCGACACTCTCTGAGGCGATTCACGAAGCCTTGCTGCAAACAAATGGACGAGCGGTGCACTGCTGATAGAGAAACATTTTATCCGAATGAATTCCTGGGTCAGTCAAAAATTGAAAGCGCTTTTATAATTATCTATAATGGATAAAAAGCCCCCAGAGGAGAGGATGGAATGAATCCGACGCCTTGTTATTTAAATACTTGGAAACGTTTTGTTCGTGAAGGTTTACTTGATAGGTCTCGTCTGGATAAGAGAGTGGTGGAGTCATGGCACAGATGTAAACAGGCAAATGTGAACCCATATTTAGATAAAGGACAGTCGTTGTTAGAAAAGGAATTATTCAGTATTCAAAAAAAGAAGTACTCACTATTCCTAAACGCCGCTCTTCCTTACTTAAATAAAATTAGTCAGCAATTAAAAGAATCGGACATGATGGCCTTACTCATCGATGCAGATGGCTATGTGCTGAGTTTGACAGGAAGTCAAAGGACGCTGGTAGAAGCGAAAAAAATAAATTTTATGGAGGGCGCGCGCTGGACCGAAGCCGATGTGGGGACGAACGCTATTGGAACGGCACTGGTCATTGGGGAAGCTGTAGCGATCAACGGAACTGAGCATTTTTCAGTCGCTTCCCACCATTGGAGTTGTTCAGCGGCCCCTATTCGTGATGCAGACGGCACGATCATAGGAGTCATTGATATCTCCTGTATGGCGGATCAAAGGCATCCTTTTATGCTTGGGATGGCTTCAACAGTTGCATATGCCATAGAGAGAGAAATTCAGGTCCAGCAAAAAAGGAAAGAGATGGAGCTGGTCAGTCATTGTCTCCAGCAGGTAGAAGCGGACGAGCCGTATGTAGTCTGTAATGAGAAAAAGCAGATTGTTTCGGCAAGCAAACCGATTAGAGATCGATTTTCAGATTGGTACGGAATGGATGTTGAACTGCTCATGGACGAGACATTTGTTACACGGGACAAGCAGATCATTCAGTCAGAACAAGACGGAGAGCTGCTTGGGATGTCTTTTTCTCTTGAAGAAGCAGCGAAGAGCAATATCACCGTTTCTTTTGCTCAATTTCCCGGGGAATCTGGAACAAGTACAGTATTTCAGCAGACGCTCAGCGAATTGAAACGAGCGGCACAAACAGATGTAAATGTATATATTTGGGGAGAAACAGGTACAGGGAAAGAACTGGCCGCTCGAGCGATTCACTTAGCTAGTGAAAGACATAAAGGACCGTTTATTGCCGTTAATTGTGGAGCCATACCAGAAAGCCTGTTGGAAAGTGAACTATTTGGTTATGCTGAAGGAGCTTTTACAGGGGCAAAACGTCATGGAGCAAAGGGGAAATTTGAACAGGCGCAGAAAGGAACGCTCTTTTTAGACGAAATTGGCGAAATCCCTTATGCGATGCAAGTGGCGCTTCTTAGGGTCATTGAAGAAAGAAAAGTCGTACCGCTCGGCGGGACACACGAAATCCCTTTGGATATTAGAATCATAACAGCGACACACCGGAATATGAACGAACTGCTGAAGGAAGGAAAAATACGTGAAGATTTGTATTACCGTCTTCATGTCTATCCAATCAACATTCCGCCGCTTAGAGAAAGAAAAGAAGACATTGTTGATTTATATCGTTATTACCAAAGGAAACACCAATGGAATGCGACATTTCCTGAATCATTTTTTCGTAAGCTAGAAGCGTACCACTGGCCAGGAAACATACGAGAGCTTTTTAATCTGTTTGAACATATAAGGGTACTGTTTCCTAAAGGAGGTTGGATTGGTGAATCGCAATATGCGGCGGTTTTAGAGGCGATGGATCAGAAAAAGCAGAAGCTGCATCTACCAGAATATACCGAGAATCCAAAAGAACTCACGCTAAGGGAACGCATTCAAAAGCAAACGGTGATAGAAGCACTGCACAAAACGAAAGGTCATGTGTCAGAAGCAGCGAAGTCAGCAGGGGTGCCAAGAAGCACCTTTTACAAGTGGATGCGGAAGTATAAGCTATCATAAACTCATAGGGATCACAGCAGCAAGAAGGCCTTGGTCTTTCAGTTAGAGGTCGGGGTCTTTCTGTCATGTCTAAACAGAAAACAAAAAGGAAGGAAGAAAGGCTTGACTGTTATATTAGTATATGTTAAATTATAAAAGCCGTCGCTAATGAGACAGGAATGAAACACTTAAAAATTCTTGACACATTTTTCTGGCATAGATATAATGAAACATGTCTTATTATTCCGCAGTAGCTCAGTGGTAGAGCTATCGGCTGTTAACCGATCGGTCGTAGGTTCGAGTCCTACCTGCGGAGCCATAATGGAGAAGTACTCAAGTGGCTGAAGAGGCGCCCCTGCTAAGGGTGTAGGTCGCGCGAGCGGCGCGAGGGTTCAAATCCCTCCTTCTCCGCCATTATTGTATGGCCCGTTGGTCAAGCGGTTAAGACACCGCCCTTTCACGGCGGTAACACGGGTTCGAATCCCGTACGGGTCATGTTTTGTTTTTTGATTCGTTGGGCTATAGCCAAGCGGTAAGGCAACGGACTTTGACTCCGTCATGCGTTGGTTCGAATCCAGCTAGCCCAGCCATTTTTTATATATGTTTTTCTGCATAGCAGATGAGCCATTAGCTCAGTTGGTAGAGCATCTGACTTTTAATCAGAGGGTCGAAGGTTCGAGTCCTTCATGGCTCACCATTGTCACGCGGGTGTGGCGGAATTGGCAGACGCGCTAGACTTAGGATCTAGTGTCTTTATGACGTGGGGGTTCAAGTCCCTTCACCCGCATTGTTTTTTCAAACAGTGCACTTATGAATATATGAGCACATCATACACGCGGTCGTGGCGGAATGGCAGACGCGCTAGGTTGAGGGCCTAGTGGGTGAATAACCCGTGGAGGTTCAAGTCCTCTCGGCCGCATCAAGAAATCAAAGGTTGTAGATCTTTGGTTTTTTTGTGCTTTCTAATTAGTTTGAACAGTTATATATGACAGTTTACGATGATAAAAAGTTTAGTGAAAAAAGAATTTTTCTAAAATTGTGATAAAATATTGAAGAGTAAGAAAGGGGAAATAAAAACATGTCAATTTACCATAAAGTCATTGGAGAAGGGTATCCAATCGTGATCTTGCATGGTTGGACACTTGACCATCAGGTAATGTTACATGCATTGGAACCGGTATTCGAAAAACGAAGCGGTTGGAAGAGAATATACATAGATTTACCAGGTATGGGACGTTCAAAGCCACATCCGTCAATTCAGAACTCTGATGATATGCTAGAAGCGATATTGCGTCTTTTGGACGAGGTTATCCCTGATGAACAGTTTATTGTTTGTGGTTATTCATATGGAGGGTACATAGCCAGAGGCATCGTTCGTTCACGTCAGGAAACTGTTCGTGGATTACTGCTTGTGGCGCCAATGACTATACCAGAATTCGATAAAAGACTCGTACCAGAGGCGACGGTTTTAAAAAGTGACAGCAGCTTCATATCACAATTGTCTTCAGAGGAGGCAGATGAATTTTACTCTATGATAGTTGTGCAAAGAAAAACGGAATGGGAGAGGTTTCGAGATGAAATTTTACTTCCTTCTAAACAAACAAACCATGACTTCATCAACAACATTCAACAAAATGGTTATGGTTTTACCTTCGATATTTCATCTGAACTTAAGTATCCAACGCTCATTATCACAGGGCGCCAGGACAATGTAGTCGGATACCACGATGCATGGCGGCTCATCGAAGATTATCCAAGAGCCACTTTTGCGGTGCTTGATATGGGTGGTCACAATCTTCAGATTGAACAACCCGATGTATTTAACTCATTAGTCGATAATTGGTTAAATAGACTTGAGTCGGAAAATGTTTAGCATGTTTTATCTAAATGATTGTCCACTCATCTTAAGTGAGTGGATTTTTTGTTTGAGAATAATATTTTTATATAATGCAGTCCAATCATACTAATAACGTTTAAAAGGTTATATTTCTAAATCCTACACAACTATTAGTATTAGTAAGGTATTCTCTACGTATGTGACGTATAATCCCAATAAACAACAAAATTATAAAGTGGGGTTGAGTAAATGCTTGGATTACCAAGAGGGGAAGTTTTTTTAGTACCTTGGTCTATTGAATGGGTCAAAGAATTTGAAAGTGAAAAGAAACGAATAATAGAAGTTATCGGTCAGTACATAGTGAATGTACACCATATTGGAAGTACAGCAATAAATGGTTTGAGTGCAAAGCCAATTATTGATATTGCAATTGAAATCAATCATTTTGTTGACGGAGAACATTGCATAACAGCTTTGCAAGGGCTTGGTTATTCATATAGAGGAACCAATGTGTTGCCTGAAAGACACTATTTCAGCAAAGGAGAACCACGTACACACCAAATCCATATGTATCAAACGGGCTTTAGATATCTACTTGAACAAATAAATTTTAGAGATTACCTGAGAAGTAACGAACTAGTAAGAAGTGAGTACCAACAGCTTAAACTGAACCTATCAAGTGTAAATAAAAATGACAAACACAAATATGCAGAGGGAAAAACAGACTTTGTTAAGTCGATTTTAGAAAGAATTTAGATACAGCTATCTGTAAGTGATGAAAAAACGATTTTATGCACAAAGAGACTCGCTACAAAGAGGAGTACTGTTTTCTAATCAACAAATTGCAATTATTACCGATTCATGCTATAATGAAAAGTAATTATTTTTGTTCGGCGTAAAGGATAGTATGAAGATTGACTTTTCGTCTTGAGGGTACTTTGGGCAAGGATAGTATAATACATTGTGTGGTAAACGCACGAGGAGGCAACAATCATGGAACAAGGTACAGTAAAATGGTTTAACGCAGAAAAAGGTTTTGGATTTATCGAACGTGAAGAAGGCGACGATGTATTCGTACATTTCTCAGCTATCCAAGGCGACGGATTCAAATCTTTAGACGAAGGTCAAAAAGTATCATTTGACGTAGAGCAAGGTTCTCGTGGAGCTCAAGCTGCTAACGTTCAAAAAATTGCTTAATCTTCATTCTTTTTAAAACAGGTTCTCTACCGAGAGCCTGTTTTTTTGCATGAAAAAACCCTACTCAACGTACAAGTAGGGAGATGGTACAAGGTATTCGTCAAAATTTCATGCTTCAAAGGTTAGTTTAGTATAACATACTGGTTTGACAATATGCGGAATTTCCATAAATTATTTTATTTTCTTCTAAACAGAATCCTGAACGTAAAAAATAGCCTTTGAATATTTAGTTTATTTTGGTATATTTTATTATAAAATGTAAGATCAAATAAGGGGATATCGAAATGTTAAAACGATTCTTATTCATTTTTTCAACGCTCCTCATGGCGATTGCAGTATTGTTCATCGCCGCAAAGGATTCAACTGGGAAGAACACGATTTCGTTAGATGACCCATTACCCTTCATGCTGTCACTAGGGATGGTCGTTTTCTTGTTTATTCCTCCTCTGGTGATGTCGTTTTTTGATCATATTGTGGTTAGATTGATATCTGGAATCTATCAATGTTTTATCGTGTTCTCATTCTTTGTCTTAATCCCTATAGGCTTTTTTATTCCAAACGGGGGAATGACTATTTTGATTTCAATTTTAGGTTTTTTGGTTAGCTTGTCCAGTATGGTTGTTACATTTATGCGAGGTCATCATAAAGAAAAAGAAGTTAGCATATAGCGATCCATTAAAAAGCCACGACTCAATAGAGAAGTGGCTTTTAGACGTTTGATCAAAAATCATAGAATTCTCATCGGTCAGCCATAAAGCAACCAAACATCGTCATTTCAAAGAATCTCAATCACAACGTAGCAATATCAATCACAAACCGGTAACGCACATCACTTTTCAGCACCCGCTCATACGCTTCATCAACTTGATTCGCGTTGATGACCTCAATTTGTGGTGCGATGTTGTGAGCAGCTGCGAAATCGAGCATTTCTTGTGTTTCTTGGATGCCGCCAACGAGTGAACCAGCAATGCTGCGACGGCCGGAAATTAATGAAAAGACGTGGAATTGATCCGGCTTAGGCGGTGCACCGACGTTTACCAAGGTTCCATCTACACGGAGTAAGGACAGATAGGCATCCACATTAATGTTGGCAGAGACCGTATTGAGAATGAGGTCATACTGACCGGCTAGTGTCTGAAACGTTTCAGGATCACTTGTAGCAAAATAGTCTTTTGCGCCAAATGATAGTGCTTCTTCTTTTTTATTCAAAGAGCGGCTTAAAACCGTTACTTCAGCACCAAGTGCGCGTGCGAATTGAATGGCAACATGGCCGAGTCCGCCCATTCCGACGATAG